>JBAXTC010000052.1:0-19486 GCA_037130375.1 Verrucomicrobiota bacterium
ATGAACTGGCGACCATTTACCCACACCCTGACCCGGTCATACATGCCGGCCTGGGCGGTCCTGGTGGTCGGAGTAATTTTGACCGTCGCTATCTCGGTCCGATTGCACCGGCAAAGCCGGGCTACGGACCATGCGCGCTTCGGACGCGCCATTCAGCAAACCGCCGGGGCAATCCACGACCGCCTGCAGAAATACGAATTAACAGTATTGAGTCTAGCGGACTTTTGCGCCACCCGGGATTCAATCACCCAGGCTGAGTGGCGATTCCGCATCCGAATGCTGGCCAATGAGCAGAGCTACCCCGGCCTGCTCGAAGCGGGATTTGCGGAACTGAAACCTGCCCTGTCCAATGCACCGCTGACGACTTTAGCGGCAGCCGCGGCGGAAGCCCCTTCCTCGTCTGCAGGACCGTTCCGCATTCTTCACGGGTGGGCGCGCCCGCCCTCTTCGATGAGTGGCGTGGATCCGAACTTTCTTGCTGAGCCGGACCAGGCTAATGCCGCCTGGCAGGCAATTCTCACTTCCTCTGCCACCATGAGCGGCATTCGACAGTTGTCCGCAGAGGTCAACGGCGGGCCTGCCCAAGGTTTGACGATCTTCGCCCCGGTTTCTCGTGGAGCGGCAGACGCACCGTCAACAAACACCGGTAACTTGGCGGCAGCCGAAAGTCGCAATAATCGCGCCCCGAGTGTGCGGGGTGTGAGTTTTTGCGCAATGGAACCGAACATAATGCTGGATGACCTTTTCGGGATTGCGCCGCGGGACGTCGGCTTCGAACTCTTCAGCCACCCAGTCGTTTCCGCCACTAATTGGCTGAACCCATCGTCAAAACAACCGCGAGCCCTCGACCCTGGTTTTCGAGTTTATATGAGGACAAACCTCCCTTTTCAAGTATTGAACCAAACCTGGTCCATTTGCCTTTACACTACTCCGCTTTTTGAGCACGAATCATCCCTGTCGCGGCCTTGGCTGGTTTTTCCTCTGGGGTTGGGCCTGACCTTGGCTGTCACAGGTCTGCTGGTGATTCAAATCCACTTCCGGCTCCGTCAGGATGCTGTGGCAGCCGATCTGAAGTCTGCCTGTGATGACCTCCAACATGTGCAAAACGAACGCGAGCGGGTAAGCCGGGAACTCCATGACGGGGCAATCCAGTCTTTGTATCTCCTTCAATTGACACTGGGCCGTTGCGAGCGCCTGCTCAGGTCAAACGCGGCCCAGGCCCGCGAAGTCCTTGCCCGAGGAAGGTTTGCCATTGACGACCTCATTGCTGAGTTGCGCCGGTTCCTCTTGCAGGACGACTCGAAACAGGGGAAGCCAGTGAGCCTTCAGGAAGCCCAAGCCGTGCTGCAGCAACTGGTTCAACGGTTTCGCAATACTCAATCAGTCGCCATCCAAATGACCGGAGAAGCATCGGCACCCGTGTTCCTGGCGGCTTCGCAACTCGGACATTTGAAGCAAATCGCTCAGGAGGCCATGAGCAACGGCCTGCGCCACTCCCGCGCTAAGAGGATCTGCCTGGAATTCAGTGCTTCCGCCGGATTAGTCCGATTGGACATCACGGATGATGGACAGGGTTTCGATCCCCGCAAAAGCGCCGAGGCGGGAAACGGTCTCGCTAACATGCAGGCCAGGGCGGCCCACTTGGGCGGAACGTTGGGAGTTCAATCCAGCCCCGGCCAAGGCACCCGGGTCACTCTCTGTTTTCCCGCAACTTCCACTATTGATCTGCACCATGAGTAAGCACTCCAAGATTAAACTCCTGATCGTTGATGATCATCCTGCCCTGCGCAAGGGTCTGCGCGAGGTTGAGGATATCTGTCCAGAAATCGAGGTTGTGGGCGAAGCCGGCAGCGGCGCCGAAGCCCTCAAGCAAACGGCTTTGCTGCGACCCAACGTAGTCCTCCTCGATTACCGCCTTCCCGACATATCCGGCCATGAAGTCTGTCGCCTCATCAAGGAGAAACACCCATCGATCCATATGCTTTTCCTTTCCTCATACGCTGCCGAGTCCACAGTCCACTCCGCGCTCGAAGCCGGCGCGGCTGGCTATCTGCTCAAGGAGAACGACGCGCAGAAGATTGTGGACGCCATTCTAGCAATTGCGCGCGGCGGCAAAGTGCTGGACCCTATGATCGCCCACGCATTAATCGCAAGAGACCAGCCTGCCGGCGGCTCGGACTTCCAGAAACTCTCAAAATTGTCCGCCCAAGAAACGAAAGTGCTGCAGGAAGTCGCTCGGGGCAGAACCGACAAGGAAGTTGCCGATACCCTCGGCCTTCAGACCAAGACGGCCCGCCACTACCTGGATAACATTTTCTCCAAGCTCGGCGTGCATACCCGAACCCAGGCGGCCGCGCTGTACCTTCGCGCTACGAGTGAGCCCGAGTAGCAAGCGCGCTGAGGATTCTTGCCAATGCACCAATGCGTAGCTCTCGAGGACAATCCATGACTTGGAAGCGTCAGCCAACCCGTGAAGGCATTGGCTGGCCTGCAACTACTGCCCGACGTGAACCACGTGGATGCCCCCTCTAAATGACAGGCCAGGGATGGTTGAGGTTATGGCTGAGAGTGGCGCCAATGAGGCATTGGGGAGGCGGGGGGGCGTTCTGGCGCGTCTTTGTTCCCGGGATGGGAAAAGAAGGGCCGCCGGATGCCCGGACGAACCTTTTCAGGGCGAGATGCCGACGTTTCCTGGATGCGGCAGCGGCGATACCAGGGTCGGACAATTAGTTTACCGCCGTTGCCGCACGGCATTGGCCGAGGGCCAAATTGAAGGGGATGATGCCGCAGCGGGGGGGATGCTCGCCGAGGGAGTCAGGGCCGGGTAGGTAACGGAAACGTGGTCTTTGCCGTGACAGGTGAGGGAGCAATTGCCGCTCGCAGATCCAGTGCCGAGGTACGCCAGGCGTCCCTTGGACGAAGGGGTGACATAGATGGTGTTGAAATTGATCAGGTGCGACTGGGCCTGAACGCCATGCGCGTCGTGGCAGGTGGAGCAGGCGGTCTGCTGGTCCACAATGTGGAACCGGTGGCCTCGCGCCTGGCCAATGCTGTTGACCGCCCGGAAGCTTTGATCGCTCAAGATACTGTCCCGGCTGTGGCATTTGTAACAGAGCGCATAACTGGTGGCGCTCTCGGGTTGGTAGTCGGTGAGAACCAACTGCCGCTCCAACAAGGGGGCGTAACTGGAGCCGTGCGGACCTCTTGGTCCGGTGCCCTTGGCGCCAGGTCCCTGGTCATTGTTATGACAATCGGTGCAGAGCATCTGCCCCCCACCAGTCCAGGTCGATGTGAGGCTGCGGCCGGGAACCGATTTCGATGTGCTCACCACCGGATGATAGGACGCATTGGCCGGATTGAATTGGAGCCGCACGTCAGACTGAGTTAGCTGGCGCGTCACCTTGGAACTGCTGCGTGAGCCGCTGGTCCCGTGGCAGCGAAAGCACAGTTCGTATTCTTTCGATACCCTTGTGATCGGCCCGCCGCCTGAAGTCATGCCTTTCACCAGGGTGAGAGCGCCGGACAAACTGGTTCCCCCGGCGGCGGTCATGGTGGCGGCGTGCGGGTTATGGCAGTCCATGCAGGAAACGTGGCGATTGCCGGCAGTAATCGTGCCCTCAGCGGCGTCGTGAAGTGACGCGGTCGTCAGGACGGGGTGAACGCTGGCTTTGTTGAACTCGCCGGCGAGGCTTTTTGCCGCGACGGTGCCGCTGTGGCACACCAGGCAATTGTCCTCGATTTTCTCGAAATTCAGGAGCCGCGGCTTCGTGCCGGCAGCGTGCGGGGTATGGCAGTTCTCGCAGCCGTTGGCGGCTACGGTTGTGCCGGTGGTGTAAGGCCAGGGGTTTTTCCCGGAGCCATTCCAAGGGGCCCGGGACATGGCATGAGCGGAGTTGTTCCAGGAGTTGGGAATGTGACAGTCCAGGCAGAGCGCGGAGGCATAGTTATCCTTGACCAGGAATTTGCCGTATTGGTTCCTGTGCGCATCATGGCAGGAGGTACACTGAACCTGCTTCAGCTTGTCCAGACGCACTTGCTGTTGGAGGGTCATCGGGTCACGGAGTTCGCCATTGGCGGTGACCAGGGCGTTGTCGTAGGTGAACGAAATCGGGTGGTGCCCCGTAAGGTCGGTGCCAATCCGGCTGCGTCCCAGAGGCATCGAGCCGGTCGAACTGCGCATCTGGATTGGCGTGGACCGGCTGCGGACCATCCCGAGGGCAACGGTGCCATCGTGGCAGCTAAGGCAGAGTTTGGAATCGCCCGTGGGCTGGCCCACCGTCGCCTTGAGAGTTGAACTGCTGTAAGGCGTGTAGGTTGCCGTGGACATGCCGTGGTTCCAAAGGGGAATTTGGCCGGCCTTGCTGTGCGGGGTGTGGCAGAAGATGCAGAGATCCCCCTCGGTTGCGGCCCGAACACCGCCAGGGCCGCTGACGGCCAAGTTATGTTTGGAATTGACGACGCTATAGGGTGTGGCCGCCGTACTCACGAGCGTCGAGCGTACCAGCAACAGCATAACCACCCCCCCAACCAGAAGACCGTGCGCAAGCCATTGCGAAGCCCCCAGCCCGAAACCCCGAGGAAATCCCAAACCCGGAACCCGGACTCTTGGCCGGCGGTGCGAGTCGGAATTACTGAGACGATCGACGCAGTTCATTGTTTGCCTGTGTATTTGAAGACCTGAACGCGATGATTATACGAATCGGCGACGTAGATGAGATTGTCGTGGCCAATGGCGATGCCGTTTGGCAACCAGAATTGACCCGGCTCGGCGCCCGCTTCGCCCCAGTTCAGGAGCAGGCGGTTCTGATCATCAAAAATCTGGATATTGTCGAAGAGCGCATCAACCACGTAAATGTGACCGTAGCGGTCCACGGCCACGCCCTTGGGGCGGCTGAAATGGCCGGGGCCATCGCCGGAGCTGCCGATCACACGCTCGATTTGTCCGGTGGCGTCAAAGACCTGCACGCGACAGTTCAGTGAGTCGGTGACGAAAACCCGACCGCCGGCATCGACGGCGACGTGGGTGGGGAAATTGAACTCGCCCGGAGCGCTGCCGCGACGGCCAAACATGGAGACAAACTTACCCTGCGCGCTGCAGATGACGACATGATGCAGTTGCGAGTCCGCAACGAATAATTTGTCACCAAAGATCGCCAGGCCGCTGGGCCGTTCAAGTTCGCGGGTGATTTCAAATTCCAGTTTGCCTTTCAGATCGAAGGCCAGGACTTTTCCAAGTGCCGAGTCGGCCACAAAAATGGTATTGCGGCGACGGGCAACGGCGACGGGGGATTGGAATCGGGTCTTGCCGACCTGCTCCCACCGCAGCCATTTTTTTTCCGCGCGCTCCAGGCAGCAGACAGTGCTGGCCCCCGTGTCGGTGATCAGCAGGTTGCCGGCATCGTCCAGCGCCAGTCCGAAGGGTTTGTTCAACGAGACGGCGGCGCGGCTGCTGCCGGTGATCCAGCCCGCCAACCGGCTGAGGGCTGCCGGTTTGATGCCGACATCCGCCGGACCCGTGATGCTCTGGACGTAAACCACGCAGGGGTCGGCCGGCGGGGGCGGCCAGGCTGGTCCACGGGTGCCTGCCTCGATCTTGGCGCTGGCGGGTGCTCCGAAGCCCCGGGCCAACAGGAGACCAAAAGCGAAGGTGGCGCAGGCGCAAATCCACGAAAAACGTCGGCGGTGAAGTTGGCGGCGATCAGGTGACATTTCAAAAATCCCGTTTCAACTGGAAATAGAAGAAGTTGCTGTCCCGCTTCTCGGCTTGCTGAATCACCCGGTAGTTGTATTGATAGCCGGCTTTGAAGGTCAGCTTTCCCCAGTTGAAGTTCAGACCGGTGCGGGCGGCAGCCAGGTTCTGCTGGGCCCCCAGCGCGTCCTGGTAGTAGTAGCCGCCTTCCACATTCCAGAACAGCCATGAAGAAACCTGGGTGTTAAAGAGGCCCATGACCTGGAATTGAGTTTGTTCCTGGTTCAATGCGTATTGATAAAATATCTGGTTGCAATTCAACCCCAAATGCGAGGCCTCGCCGAGTTGAAACGAGAAGGTTTCAAAGAAACGGGTGGCGGTGTATCGGGTGAAATTCGAGTCGAAATCTTCATACTCCGCCCCGACGTGCAGCCAGCGCCAGGTAATGTCCGCGCCGCCGATCAGGTCGGTGAGCGTCTCGGCCATCGCCTGGGGCGGGGCGTTGTTGTCCACCGCGTTGATTCGTCCATAAACGCCGATAAGGTTGAACAGGTCCAGCCGGACTTGCGCACTCCCGTTGAGCGTTTCAAAGGAACTCGTGTAGAGCGAATCACTTTGATAGCTCACCAGGATCGTCGCGCCGTCCGATAGGTTCACGCTGGTCGGGACACGCTGGATTTCGGTCATCTCACCATGTGGGATGATGCGGTAGTCCAGGCCATTGGCGTAGGTGGGCACGCCGTTGGGCCCCGTGACCATAATCGTCGTGGCGAAAACCCGCGGGTTGTTGAGGAAAGTGACCGCGATGTCCTTAAGCACGTGCGATTCGTTGATGACGCTGAGGGTGCCGGACCCGGAGGAGTATTGATCGTCGTGGTCCACGACGACCGAGCCCCCGAGCGAGAGGCGTCCCCACGAGCCGAGGCGCTTGGAGTAGCCTTCAGCCAGGCCGACACCATATCGGTCGTTGACGGCCGAGCTGTTCAGGCCAGAGATATTGCCATAAGTGCCGTGGACATCGAGTGTGGAAGTGAGGCTGTCGTAAAGCTGGTGCCGAACTCCGGCGACGCCCTGAAATATGGACGAGGAAGCCGGGTCCATGCGGCTATCCTGATAGTTCAGCGCCAGAAAATTCTCCAGGTTGGGACGATGCTGAACCATGACATTCTCATTAACGTTGAACGTCTGTGCCTGCTGGGAGGTGTATTCGGCCCAGCCGAGGGATGCCCCGGTATTGGCAGTGATCTGGCCTCGATCACCAAAGGTCTCGGAATCGGAGGCTCCGATAGACTGGCTCGTGCTGGTCTGCACAGGGCCGTTGTTGAGGCTGTTGCCGAAGTCATCGAAGCTATAGGTCAGGCTCGAGCTGCCCCGGTCGCGCTGATTGATGCCATTGAAATTGAGGTAGGTCTCGGCGACCTCCGAGGTGCCGGTCAACCCGGATGTGATCAGATCCCGATAGCCCATGTCCGTGCTGAAGTTGAAGGATTTTGTGGCCCAGGCAACACGACCACCGTAACGCGTGCTATCCGCGGAAACGGTATTGAAAAAATCGTAGTTGTTATACGTATGGTCGTGGCTGGAGAAGAAGGTCGCGTTGTAAGGCTTGCTGGCGAGAAAATTGACGGTCGCCAGATAGAGCAATAGATTCTGGCTTTCATTGCGGGTCCGAGAGTACCCGGGGCTGGTGACCGAGTCGTAGGTCCAGCCGACGCCGCCCTGCCCGCTGACATCGAACGTCATCAGGTTTGGGTGATAAACCGAACCCTGGAACCTGGCGCCGACCAGGGGCACCACCAGGAAGTTCTCGTGGGTGGACGTGCTGGAGTTCGCCGTGACGTTTTCCTTTAGCGCCTCGACGTCCACTCCCACGCTGGTCTGAGGAATGTCCAGCCGAAGCCATCGCGGCTCCTCCTGGGACCACTGCTGCGCCCTCCCCTGCCCCGCTCCCAGAAGCAGCAAGCCTGACAGCAGCCACCGGCCGACCCGCAGTGTGGAATGCTTGATCATTTCCCGGGCTTTAGCAGACGTTGCCGCTCGCTCTGGTGAGGATCGTGGCAGCTCACGCACGCCGTCTTGTTTGCGGCTGACTGATGCTGCTTCACCTTCTGAAGGTCGGCGTCCTCATGGCATTCCGAGCAGAGCGCAGGAACGGATTTGGCTAACAAGTGGTTCTGATCGGCGGCGTGAGGCTTGTGGCAGGCGGCGCAGTCGCCCTCGGCCGCGGGCTGATGCCGCGATTTGGCTTTGGCAATCTGTTTTTCGAGATCGTCGTGGCATTCAAAACACAGCTTGCCGCCGGGCTTGATCAGCAGCTTCTTGTTCGCCGACTGGTGGGGGCTGTGGCACGAGAGACACTCGCCGTTTTCCGCGGGCTGATGCTTGAATTTGGCCTTCGCAAGCTGCTGCTGAATGTCCTCGTGACACTCGGCGCACAACTTGCCGCCGGGTTTGATCAGCAGCTTCTTGTTGTCTGACTGGTGGGGGCTGTGGCACGAAGTGCATTCGCCGTTTTCGACCGGCTGATGCTTGACCTTGGCCTTGGCGACCTGCTGCTGAATGTCCTCGTGACACTCGGCGCATAATTTCCCGCCGGGCTTGATCAGCAGCTTCTTGTTGTCTGACTGATGGGGGCTGTGGCACGAAGTGCATTCGCCGTTTTCGACGGGCTGGTGTTTGACCTTGGCCTTGGCAAGCTGCTGCTGAATGTCCTCATGACACTCGGCGCACAGCTTCCCGTCAGGTTTGATCAGCAGCTTCTTGTTGTTCGACTGGTGGGGATTGTGGCACGAGAGGCACTCACCGTTTTCCGTAGGCTGATGTTTGACCTTGGCTTTGGCGAGTTGCGACTGCACATCCTCGTGGCATTCGAAACACAATTTGCCATCCGGCTTGAGCAAAAGCTTTTTGTTATTTGACTGGTGCGGGTGGTGGCAGGAAGTGCATTCGCCATTTTCGACCGGCTGATGTTTGACCTTGGCTTTGGCGAGTTCCTGCTGAACCTCATGGCAGTCGGCGCACAGCTTCCCGTCAGGTTTGAGCAGCAGTTTTTTATTGGCCGACTGGTGGGGATTGTGACAGGAGGTACAGTCACCGTTTTCGACCGGCTGATGCTTAACCTTGGCTTTGGCGAGCTCCTGCTGAACCTCATGGCATTCGGCGCACAGCTTGCCATCGGGCTTGAGCAGCAACTTCTTGAAATCCGAACTGTGGGGGTTATGGCAGGCGAGGCATTCGCCGTTTTCGACGGGTTGATGTTTGGTCTTGGCGGTCTTTGGGAATGGGTCATGGCACTGGAAACACAAGGCTGGGGGAAGCTGGACCAGCAGCTTCGTGTTCGAGGCCTGATGGGGATTGTGGCAGGAAGCGCATTCGCCATTCTCGACGGGCTGATGTTTAACTTTGCCGTTGGCCAGAGAGTCGTTATGGCACGCGAAACAGACCGTCGCTCCTTTGCCCGCCATTCTCTGGGCAGACCGGGCCTGGTGGCATTCGGCGCACTGGCGGTTGGCGTAGGGTGGGTGGATGAAGTCTTTCACCCGTTCAGCCTGGGGGGCCGGTTGGGCAACCGCGTTGGTCGTCGAAGGTCGAGCCGTGACCGGAGCCGCGGGAGCGTTGGTGCGCGCGCCCGGCACAGGCACTCCGTCAAAGAAGGTGCTCAGCCACTTTTGTTTTCCCGGACCCGAGCAGCCAGCCACGAGTGCCAAGGCCAGAAGCAGCGTGACCAAAGCGCAGCAGGCCGGAATTGGCCGCCTCGAGGAGGAGTTGGAATTGTGCGATTTGTTTGGGCGCATCAGGCAGCCTTCCGCGCGCAAGACTATTTTCGGGAACCAAATCCGTAAACGCTGACTTTTCGGTCGCCAAACTGACTGGTAACCAGAACCAAATACTCGATCTTGAACCCCGGGGCCGCCAGCTTTTGGAACAAGCCAACATGGTCATAATCCACTTTCACGGCGGCCGGGAGGTACAATTCGCCCTCGGTGCTGCTGCCAGCCTGGCCGAAGTACATGAGCAAGCGCCCCTCCGAGTCGAACAGTTGCACCACCTGGGTGGAAGCATCCACCACGTAAACGCGTCCTTCGCGATCCACCGCCACACCTTTGGGCCGGGCGAAGAGCCCCGGCGCGACTCCCTGCTGACCGATGGTGCGCACGTAGCTGCCCTCCGGATCGTAAACCTGCACCGCGAACCCGCCGAGATCGGAAACCAGAAGGCGGCCATGCTGGTCCCAAGCCAGGTTAGTGGGTGAAAACAGTTTGGCCTTCGGTTCCTTCGCGTCCCGTGGGATGGTAAACAACAGTTTCCGATCTGCTTTGCCGTAAACCCGGACGCTGTGGCCTTTGACATCCGCCACGTAAAGCCGATCCGGTGTGATCGCCACATCCGTCGGTTTCATCTCATCTTGAATGCCCATCGCCCCCACGTAGGCATCGTCCTTGGAATAGATCATTACCTGATTGCGTTCGGTGTCGGTGACGTAGCGGGTACCGTCCGCATCGACCGAGATGTTGATGGGGGTCGAAAGGCGGCCTTCGCCGCGAGGGGCAAAAAGGCGCGCGCGCCTCTTGGCAATATCGAAGACCTGGATGCTGCCGGCCATGGTGTCGCAAACGTAAAGCTTGCCATTCTTCAAAGCCAGGCCGTAGGGCTTGACGAGGGCTCCAGGACCGGCGGGCCTGCCGGTGATGAAGTCGGCAAAACTGGGACTGCGGCCCAGCTCGGCATCTGATGAGAAGGCAGCCAGGAATTGGACGCGGGGCTCATCGGGCGCCGACGGGAAGAAGGTGTAGGTCTTGGGAGCTTTCTTGGTCGTGGAACAGCCGCTGGCCAAAGCCAGAACCAAGACGGCGCAGAGCGTGTGTCGATTGATCTTCATTTCCGCCGAGATCGCTCGGCACCCGAGCCATCGTCAGTCGAAATCAGATTTGAGCGGCGCAGCAGCCCCGAGGGACTGATCATTTGTTGTGACAACTGCGGCAGAGCAAGCTGCCCACGCCACCCTTGGTGCCGTTGATGACGACCAACTTCGGGTTGTTGATGATGTTGTAGGGAGTGCCCTGCTGGTTGTGAACATTATGGCAAGACGAACATTCCAATCGGTGGTTTCCGCCCAACAGAAATCCGTTGATCGTCATGTTGTTTCCAGGGACGAACTTACCCGAGTCCGGTTGCAGCACCATCGTGGTGTCAGGGTTATAGAGCCACTGGTCCTGGTTGGGACCCGTTCCCACCAGGTTCGCATCATAGGTGAACGAGATCGGATGGGTATGCGTCAAATCCTGCCCGATCTTCGCGCTATTGGTAATGTAAAAAGCGGTGTTTCCCTGAATCCCACCAGCATAGGAGTTGACGGCCACAGTCCCATCGTGGCAGCTCAGGCAGGCCAGTGAAGGACCCGTCGGGGTGGGCGATGGGGCGGCTTTCATCGTCGAGATGGGGACGGTATTGGTATTGTACATGATCCACGGCCCGGTCGATGTCGCATGTCCCCAGAGCGGAACCACTCGGCTGTCGGCGTGGTGAGGTTGGTGGCACGGGCTGCACACGCTGTTGGGATCGCTGGCGATGAAGTTCCACGATTGTTGCGAAAAATCGTGAGGGGAGCCGAGGACGCCCGCCCGGGCGGCCGTGGACGAGAGCAGCGATACTCCGGCAACGATGCCGATGGCAAGAATGTTTACTTTCTTCATAGTTAGCAAGTTTTGCTTAGTTGATTTTTATTATTCGATCGCGGACCACAGATTATTCCCGCAAAAGCTCAGGCGCAACCAGGAAATTCCTGGCGTTCGAGACCTGACTTCAGAGGGCAGTTTGGGTGCCAGGGCGGTCGCGAGCGCGGCGGTTCCCGCGATGCCATTTCGAGCACCTATGTCATGCCTGGCAGGCTCACATCCAGGAGACCAAGGCTCTACACATTTTTTGCGAAACTACCAACATCTATTGTGCGCTGCCAGACGCCAGGGATGCAAGCTTCCGGCCCGGCCTGATCACGGCCAAAAAACGCAACAATTATGAAGACAAATATGGCATAACACGTATATGATCTATCCTTCTTCCAGGTATCGCCGGCCCCGTGTTCAACATCCTTGGCCGTATCAAAGCAACAAATGGTAAGAGAAAAGCAAGGCGTGTGCAGCCGGGTTCCGGGCTGCGGCTAGGATTGCCGTTAACGACTTGCGCGCGCCGCTGGTCCGGCTAAATTCAAGAGGCGGTGGGCAATTCGTGACTGCCGCGTGACGGCTATATGAAACCAACTCAATCGCAAATTCGGCCAATGAATCGGACACATCACTCTATCATCCGCCAGCCCCTTGGGCTGCGAAGGTCAGCGAAGAGCGTGCTGGCATCTGTCCTGGCGGGAACAGTGCTGGCGATGTCCGCCCACGCGGACATGTTTCAGCCTCGAGTAACCCCGGGCGGAATCGCTCCCCAGCCTTGGATCACGTCTTTCACCCAGAAGGGCACCAACACAACGCTGAATTGGTATGGGCTCGAGGGGAGCTACAACATCCTGCTGACTCCCTCTCTCGCTCCGGTAAGTTGGACGAACGTGGCGACGGTCCTCGCGTCCACCTACGCCAACGGCCTGACCATGGCCAACCTCCCGGGCAGCCAGAACTTCTTCCGCTTGAATCCCTTGAATAGTTACGTCGGGTCGGGAACTTGCGGCAGTTGCCATCCTGACACTCGTGCTGCATGGAAGCAGACCGGCCACTCGAGCGCGTATAACGCTCTCACGAACCTGCCGGCCAACGTCGCCCAGAGCTGTTTGGTTTGTCACACCGTGGGCTACGGCCAGCCGTCCGGTTTTGTGAGCGTGACCAACACGCCGTGGCTGACGGACGTGGGCTGTGAGAACTGCCACGGTCCCGGAGCCGCACATGTGTTCGGTGACCATAGCCTCGTCCAGCCGGCCGTCACCATCGCCTCACAAGTGTGCGGCGGCTGTCACGACGGCTCCATGAATCCGACTTACTCGGAATGGACTAACTCGGCTCACGCCAGTGTGACACCCGATGTCGCCTCCGGGTTCAACGATACTCCCAGCGGCCAGAGTCGCATGATGAGCTGCGGTCCCTGCCACTCCGGGGCGACCAGGACAGCGATGCTCCAGAATTACGACCTCACGCAGCTCGGCTATATTACCACTTCGAATGCCCTGACTTTGCCCAGCGGCGCCGATGCCAGGCTTTACGGACAAACCTGCGCTGTTTGCCACGATCCGCACTCCACCGACGGCGGCCCCTTCCAGTTGCGCAATCCTCTGACATCCACCAACTTTTTCTCCTACTCCACAAGCCTGGCCGGCGCCACCAATGAGTTCGGCCAGCTCATTAACTTGAACTTCAACAGCCAATACACCACCAACATCCAGATTTGCGCCCAGTGCCACAACGCGCGTGGCGCCAAATGGGCGGACACCTCCCGCCCGCCGCATAATTCACTCCAGTATAACATGCTCCTGGGTGATATCGGCGAACTTCAGTCCGGCCTGGCGCCTTATCAGCCTTCCACCCACGCGCGCGTCCTGACCAATCAGTGTGTGGCTTGCCACATGCAGACTCGCGCCTATCAGAGCGAGGCCACTCCCGCCATTACCGGCCACAAGTTCGCAGTTGACTCTTACGACCTCTGCACGCCCTGCCACGGCCCGAACGCCTCCAACCTCGTGACCTTCGCAATCAACTCCTTCCTGCCGGCGCAAACCGCGCAGGCCAAAGCAGCGCTGGACTTCTGGGCGGCCACCAAAGCGCCGCCCGCGCTCTACGCCAAATACGGAAACCGAACCTGGGAATACACCACCCCGGGCACCCTCTCATCCGGCGGTCCCGGACCCACTACCGCCGAGCAGGCCCTCATCCCGGCCAACATCAAGAAAGCCCGGTTCAACATGTACCTGGCCAATGACGACCCGGCGTCCGGCATCCATAATCCTCTATACGTCCTGACCCTCATCAATGAGTCGATGAACTGGGTTCGACTGGAGTTGAGTCAATGACGCTTTCGTCGGCGGGCGACCCTTGCTCCCATCGGAACCTGCACTCGCGGCAGCGCGCCGGCACCCGGACGATCGTTCTGCTGCTGGTGGGCTGCATCCTGGGCATCGCGGCCAGCGCATTCCTGTTCTACAGCGCCTCAAAACGCAGCTCCGCCGGCGTCGCCCGCGAGACCGACGGCACTTCAGGGCGCGCACTGTCCGACAGCACCAGGGCCGTTCTGGGCCGTTTGGATTCACCGCTTGAAATCCGGTTTTATGCTTTGCTCGACCCGGCAACGGTGCCGGACACCTTGACGGCGTTCGCCGGCCGGGTGAGCCAACTGCTCTCGGCCTACCAACAGTCGGCTGGAGGCAAGATCAAGGTGATCAGCCTCAACGCACAATCGAATGCCGATGCGAATGCTGCCTTGGCCGATGGCGTTGCCGTCTTCAACCTCGACAAAGGCGAAGCCTGCTACCTGGGCATTACACTCGGGCTTAACGGACGGAAGGAGACGCTGCCTCACCTTTCGCCAGAGTGGGAACAAGTCCTCGAACCCGATCTGACCCGAGCCATCATCCGGCTGGCAGATGCGACACGCGCCGGCACGGCCCCGACGGCCGTTTCCCAAGTCAATACCAACGCCATCCAGGACGTAAGATCCCTGATTCCCGACCTGGCCGCGGTAACGGTTCCGCGAGGAAAGGAGATTCTTCAGGATGCAGCGTTCAAGAACTTCACCGCGGCAGCAAAGGAAATGCAGGCGCAAATCAAGGACGCGGAGCAGCGCCTCAGCCAGGCGCAAAGCGGCGGAACCGAGGCCGAACAGCAGGCCGCCTTGAAACATCTTCGCGAGGTCCAGTCTGAGCAGACCGAGAAGCTCAAACAGATTGCCGCCGAGTCCAAGGCCCAAATCGATACCTTCCAACAGCTCAAAGCGGCCCCTCATTGACCTCGGCCTGCACGCGGGCAAACCTCTAAATGCGCGATTGCTTCCGGCGAAGTTTCAGGCCGGCAATGAAATTCGCGCGCTGATCGTGAAGCTTTATTAAAATGCATCGACGCACAAGATTCTGGACGGCTGACTTGCTGGTGTGCCTGTGCCTCGGACTCGGGCTCGACCCGGTCTGGGCCGGCCGAAATGTCATTTCCCTCGACGGCTCATGGGAAATAGCGCAAGGAAGCATGGACGCCGCGCCCGCACAATTTGATCATCATGCGCCCGTGCCCGGGCTGATCGATCAGGCACGACCCGTATTTGCTGACGTCGGACAAAAGAGCCCGTTGCGGGAAGCTTTTTGGTATCGGCGCACGTTTAGCGTTAAAGGGACAGTGCCTGCCGTTGCGTGGCTTAAACTCCACAAAGCGGCCTATGGCTCGCGCGTCATCTTGAATGGCCTCCCGGTGGGGGAACATTTGCCGAGCTTTACCCCAGGATACTTTGACGTGCGCTCGGCGATGCGCGGCGATGGAGCGGTGAACGAGCTTCTGGTTCGCGTCGGCGCCACCCGCGAATCACTGCCCCCAACACTGGCATCGGGCTGGGATTTCGAGAAGCTCCGTTACATCCCAGGAATATTCGATTCGGTGGAACTCGTTCTGTGCGGGACGCCGGACATCGTCCGCGTTCAGGCCGCGCCGGACATCAGCCACCAAACCGTTCGTGCGCAGGCGGTGGTGCGCAATGCCGGCCCGAAAACCAGCACGCAACTGCGCTTCAAGGTGCGGGAGGCGCGCTCCGGGAAGCTGGCCGGCGAGGGCAGTTCCGAACCGTTCACCATCGAGGCAGGCGGCCAACAAACCGTCGAGGCGCGAATCCCGATTCGCGATTGCCGGCTGTGGTCGCCGGAAAATCCGTTTCTCTACGAATTGGAAACCAGCACCGGCGAGGACGTTTCGCGCACACGTTTTGGCATGAGGGAGTTTCGACTCGACCATGTCACCGGTCGGGCGATGCTAAATGGCCGTCCCTATTTCCTGCGCGGCAGCAACGTGACGATCTACCGGTTCTTCGAAGACCCATTGTGCGGGGACCTTCCCTGGCGTGAAGATTGGGTGCGGCGCCTGCATCGGGCGTTCAAGGGGATGCACTGGAATGCGTTGCGCTACTGCATCGGTTTCCCGCCCGAGTCATGGTATCGCATCGCCGATGAAGAGGGCATACTCATCCAGGATGAGTTTCCCATCTGGCAGGGAAACCAGTGGCCAGCGCAACTGAAGAGTGACGATTTGATCAACGAATACACCGAATGGATGCAGGAGCGGTGGAACCATCCCTGCGTCGTGATTTGGGACGCGCAGAACGAGTCGGTGACGGATGAAACCGGCAAGGCAATCCATGCCGTGCGCAATCTGGATCTCTCCGACCGACCGTGGGACAACGGTTATGGCCAGGAACAATCGCCAGACGACAGCTTCGAGTCCCATCCCTACGTCTTCATAAACCCAAAGTTCAAGCTCTCCGGCCTGGCCCGCGTTTCCGGCGCGCCCAAGGGCAATGCGCGGCTGAACACCGGCAACAACCCGATCATCATCAACGAATATGATTGGCTCTGGGTTAACCGCGACGGCTCACCAACCACGCTTTCGCGAAAAGTGTTCGAAAACCTGCTGGGGACCAATGCCACGACGGCGCAGCGGCGGCACATAAGCGCCCGCTCCCACGCGGCGCTCACCGAGTTCTGGCGCGCGCACCGCGCCTGCGCGGGCGTGCTGCACTTTTGCGGCCTGGGTTACTCGCGCACCAATGGCCAGACCTGCGACAATTTCATCGATATCGAGAAGTTGAAGTTCGAGCCTGATTTCCAGCGGTACATGGGTGATGCCTTTGCCCCGGTTGGACTGATGATTGATGAATGGCGGGCGCAACTGCCCGCAGGAGCGACACAGCATTTTCCGGTCTTCGTCATCAACGATCTTTACGACAACTGGAAAGGTCGGGTGCGATTTCGCCTGCTGCGCCGCGCCAAAACCCTGGCCGAGCAATCACTTCCGTGCGAGGTGGCTGCGCTGGGAGAAACGAGACTGAGTTTCGCCTGCGCGATTCCGAATGAACCCGGAGATTACCAGATCGAAGCGGCTTTGCTCCGCGGCGGCGTCAAGCCGGTTCGAAGCCTGCGTGATTTCAAGGTGGGCGCGATGACGAGCGAACCGGAGGAGGGAATTGCCCGCGGCAAACCCGTCAAAGCCTCTTCGCGCTACCTCGAGCCGGGCGCGGATTATGCGCCGGAAAATGCCGTGGACGGATTTGCCGACACCCGTTGGTCATCCGAATTCAGCGACCCTCAATGGCTGGCGATCGACCTCGGGACAGCATCCCGGATTTCCCGCGTCGTTTTAGACTGGGAACACGCCTGTGCCCAAAGCTACTCCATCCAGGTGTCCCAGGATGGCAGCTCCTGGACCGACGTTTACACCACCACCAGCGGCAAAGGCGAAACTGATGATGTGAAATTCGCGCCAATAACCGCTCGATGGATTCGGTTCTATGGAACCAAAAGAGCGACGCCATTCGGCTATTCGCTGTGGGAGATGACAGTGTTTCCGTAGATGAGTTGAAACTCGGGGGTGGCAGCCATTGACTCGGGTTTGAACAGGAGTTAACAGAGATGACGGAAAGTTGGCCAACCAAACTTGGCCAACTTGTCCGCCGGAGCGCCAACCTCATTTTGACCGGTCGTAGGGCAGGTCTCCGACCCATTTCAAGCACATTTCTTCACAGGGCCATGTCATGGTGGTCAATAATGTCCTGTAAAATCAGCAGATAATCGCTTTTTTCTGAACACCGTCGCGCCCGATGGTGGACGTTTGTCCTCGGCGGCTGAGCCACGCGTTGGCCCCAGGCTTTTCCCGCTCCGGCAAGACCCAGCCAGCCGGGCGGTAGCCCATTAGGTCAAACCAGCCTTCACCCAGCAGCACAAACCAAAAAGCCTCCCGTGCGCCAGATCGCCTTCATGAATTGGCCCTGGTTGAGACGTCGGGCTGTAATTTAATTCTTGATCAGTGGCGCGGACTAGCCACGCTGGTTACCTATGAAAGGCTTACGAAGGTTATTTTGGCTGGGTGTAATCCTGCTGGCTGTGCCGGCGGTCGGTTCGAGCCAGACTCGGTCTCCGGGGACGGCCTGGAAGGCGCTCGTTTTCTCGAAGACGCTGATGTTTCGGCACGCTTCCATTACCAACGGCATTGCGGCTATCAAGCAACTCGGAGCCGAGAATGGTTTCGCCGTGGATGCGACCGAGGATGCGGATTGGTTTACGACCACGAATCTCGCGAAGTTCAAAGTGGTTATCTTTCTCAGCACGTCGGGCAATATTCTGAACGATGAACAACAGACGGCCTTCAGGAACTTCATTGAGAGGGGCGGCGGTCTTGTCGCAATTCATGCCGCAGTGGCGGGAGACGTTGCCACGGAGGGCAGTTGGCCCTGGTACGGCGAAGCGCTTTGCGCTCGGTTCACCAATCACTCGGCTGTTGTCCAGGCAACTGTCCAAATCGAGGACAGACAAAACCCTTCGACCTCACCGTTGCCCGAGCGCTGGGTCAGAAAAGACGAGTGGTATAATTTTATCCAGTCCCCGCGCGGTTGGGCGCGCGTGCTTGCGGCGCTGGACGAAACCACTTACAAAGGCGGCACGATGGGGCAAGACCATCCCGTCGTATGGTGCAAGAAGCAGGGAAATGGCCGCATTTGGTACACGGCCCTGGGACACACCGAAGCAAGCTTCAGCGAAACGCTATTCTTGAGGCATTTGCTGGGGGGCATTCAAGCGGCGGCTGGGGTAAAGCGAGCTGATTTCAAGCCAAGATAGTTGTGATGCCAGCCATGACTGCTCTGGCCTGGATGCCAGCATGGCTGGACAACGTTCTACCGACTCGACACGCATGAAAGGCATACCTGTTTTACACGTAGAGGCTGACTGCATCGCGCGCGCCTGGGAGCTTTCCCTGATCGAATTGCACCAGTGCGGCTGTGACATCAAAACCGAATACGATAAACCCGAAGACCCTCCCAGCAAGGACGCCACGATGATCATCACGATCACCGATCCCTTGTGCGAGCCGATGATTCATAAGGACTTTCCGGGCGGCCCGGCCGAGCTGCAGGAATACGTCATGGAGGTTTGTGACGGCATCAAGGACCATTTGGTCCGCAATCCGGACGACCCGAAGGACACGCGCTGGGAGTACACCTATCATCAGCGGATGTTCAAATACACGGTGCCCTCGCTAAAACCCTTCGACCAGATCGAGATCCTGTGCCAGAAACTGGCCAAAACCCCGCACACCCGCCGCGCCCAAGCCATCACCTGGAAAGTCTGGGAAGACAACGATTGCTACGATCCCGCCTGCATGCAAAGTGTCTGGTGCCGGCTCTTGGTGGAAGCGGACCAGTCGGTGCTGAGCATGAACGTGCGCTTCCGCTCCAACGACGCCTACAAGGCGGCGTTCATGAACATCTTTGCCCTGGTACAATTGCAGAGCCGCATCGCCACGCGCATCACTGAACTCACCGGCAAGCCAGTTCAGGTCGGCCGTTACTGCCAGATGGTGGACAGCTACCACATCTACGGCTCGTATTTTAAGGAGTTCGAAGGCCGCTTCCAGGGAATGCTGCAAAAGCGCTCCTTCGAACAGCGCACCTTGCGTTATGAAGATGTGCGGGAAATGATGGAAGAGGCGAGGCCAATGATTCTCGAGAAAGCCAGATCGATGGGAGGGGCCTGACGTTCGCTCCGGGGAAAGACCCGAGAAGTCCGCTTCGCAGGGCGGATTCAAGAACCTGCAAAATCGTAGCCGCCGACGGCAGTCGGCG
>JBAXTC010000520.1:0-5763 GCA_037130375.1 Verrucomicrobiota bacterium
CACCCGGCTGTTGCCGCACCCGCAGGACGCCAGCCGCGTCGCCGTTCTACGCGGCCCGTGGTTTCTGGGTGTCAACGCGCAGAATGCGCCGACTTTCTTCGATGAGCCGTTGGAAAAAAACCTCGTCCTTTTGCCGGCGTCGAGCAGCGCCGGTGATTTGCCGCTCAAGCCAGCGGCCGATGTGCGCACCCAACCTGTCCGGTTCACCGCACCAGCAGCTCACCTGACGCTGCCCTACCTTCCCGGCGGCTATCCGGTCCAGCCCCAAACGGTGGTGCTTCGGCCCATTGCTGAACAAACTGCCATCGCCGATGCCACTCGGTGGATACTATGGTTCCAGCCCAAACGCGATAATCCAGGCGTAACCAACTGATCGTGAATTGCTTTTTGAGCGGCCGCAGGCACCCGACGCCACGCGGTAATGAACAAACAACCTTGCGAAAGCTGGTTTCCATAACAATAATTCCAACCCACAGATAAAATATAAGATATATGAACAAGCACATAAAATCCATCATCACCCTGGCGGGCGCGCTATGCGCGCTGCCGCTTGGCTCCGCTTATGCCGAGGACAACACGACCAACATCATCAGCGGCACGGTAGTTGACAATCTCGGTGGCTGGATCGAGGTCGGCTCGAGCGGCACGAACAACTATCGTGAGATTAACAGCGGCGGCGAGTTGACCAACTGCGCTGGTTCGCTCGTCGGCAACCTGGTTGGTGCCAACAATAACAACGCGCTGGTCACTGGCAGCGGCTCGCTCTGGACGGCCAATGGTTCACTATGGGTGGGCAACGCCGGCGGGGACAACAGCCTGAAGATCAGCGAGGGCGGCACTGTTAAGTGCGGCAGCAGCCTGAATATAGGCCTGGCCGCTACCGCCAACAACAACTCGTTACTGGTCACCGGTTCCGGTTCCCTCTTGGACGTCAACGACGTCGTGGTCTTTGGAAATTCAGGTGCATCCAACAGCCTGACCATCGCCGATGGCGGTGCCGCCAAGACCTTTGGGGAAATTTACATCGGCAACTCGGCGGCCACCGCCGCGAACAACTCGTTACTAGTCACCGGTTCCGGTTCTATCTTGGACGTCAATAGCGTTATTTTTATGGGAATGGTGGGGCCATCCAACAGCCTGACAATCAGCAATGGCGGCACCGTTAATCTCGTCACCGGCACCTACCACGATTTCTACGTGGGTTACACCAGCGGCAACAACCGTGCGTTGGTTACGGGTGCCGGCTCCGCCTTTAACACTGCCGGCAGTGTATATGTGGGCACATTTAACTCTTCAGGCAACAGCCTGACGATTACCAATGGCGGCACGGTCAACAGCAGTGGCAACTGTACCGCCGGGCATGGTGCCGGCTCCAGTTCCAACACTGTCACCATCACGGGGGAGGGTTCGGCTTTGGACATCCCCGGAAGCGTTAATATTGGAAATGATGCGGCCTCGACCAACAATGTCCTGAATTTAGGCAACGGCGGGCTGATTAGGGCGACTTTTGTAACGATTGGCGGCGTCGGTTCCGTGTTTAATTTCGGCGACGGCACGACGCCGGTGATGGTGAATGTGTACCGCTTGGTGGTATATACAGACACGGCGCGGCTGAACATCAACGCCGGCGTGTTGAAGGCCAGAGTGAGTGATGACCTTTTCATTGTTGCCGCCCCCTTGGGCAACGCCTATATCCAGAGCGGCGGGGCGGTGATTGATAGCAATGGTAAAACGGTCAGGATTCCCATCGCGCTGCAGCAGGACGATGCCAGTCCCGGCGGCGGCCTGATCAAGATCGGTGCCGGCACATTACAACTTGCTGGTGCGAACACCTACACTGGCCCGACCACCGCAAGCAATGGCACGTTGAACGTGACCGGGTCGCTGGTCTCCGGTGCGGACGTGAAGAGCGGCGCCATTTTGACCGGCAGCGGGGCCATCAGCGGGGCGGTGACAGTGGAGGCAGGCGCGACCCTGCAGCCGGGATTGGGTGATTTGGATACTTCCACGCTGACCATCAACAACACGCTCAACCTCGGCGGCACCACGGTGCTGGCACTGAACCGGACGAACGCCCAAACCGCGAGCAAGGTTTCGGGCATTACCACGCTGACTTTGGGCGGCGTCGTCAACGTGGTGAATGTGGGTGATGCCTTGCAAGCCGGCGACACCTTCACACTGTTCAACGCAACCAGCGTGAGTGGCACGTTCAGCGCAACGAATCTCCCCAGCCTGGATCCGGGACTGACGTGGAATTTTAATGGCAGAGTTTTGACGGTGATGGGCAATGTGGACCCAACGCCGACGAACATTGTGTATGGCGTGAGCGGAAGCACCCTGACGCTCACCTGGCCGGGGTCACATCTAGGTTGGTATGCACAATCCAACTCGGCGAACGTGGCCAGCCCGAGTTCCTGGTTTGATATCGCCGGGTCACAAGCCGTGACGAATCTGAGCATCACCATTAATCCGGCGTGGCCGCAGGTGTTCTACCGGCTGCGCTACCCGTAATCAGTTTGGGGACTGGGTTTGGGCCGCGCAGCGTCACAAAACGCTGCTGCGGCCCAGAAATTGAAACCAGTTGGCTGACGATTGTGAAATGATTATGAAGAGTATGAAGAATGGTCGGCACGCCCGCCGCGCGAACGTGTTTGCGGCGTTCACTTTGATTGAGCTGTTGGTGGTTATTGCGATCATCGCCATTCTTGCCGCCATGCTCCTGCCAGCGCTCACCAAGGCCAAGGAGAAGGCCAAGACCATCAACTGCGTCAGCAATATGCGTCAGGTCAGCTTGGCTTCTCTAATGTACACAGATGACAACCGGGGTGTTGTGATGCCTCTTTATTGGTTGGTAGCAAACAGCCCCTATCTGCCTGGCGACTTCGCTTACGACCCGCAGACCTATATCATTGAAAACAGTGGTATGTTTGCCTGGCCGGATCGCCTGCGGGTAAGCGGCTATGCCAAGAACAGCCAGATTTTTAATTGTCCTTCCCTGACAACAAAAGCTAGAAGGAATCTCGGGGGGGCTCCCAGCAAGAACTTTAACTTGGGCATCGGGATGAACTATCCCGAGATGGCAACGATCTGGGGATCTGGGACTCCCGCACAGGGGTGGATCAAGGCGTCAGCCGTGTCGCGTCCGAGTGGCTGCATCGTTTTCGCCGATGCGGGTGCCGTGACGGAAGCTACCATGGATGATCCGAATCCGGATAACTGGGTGCCGGACAGCGCCTACGATGCCGCGTCCAGGGAATTTGTCGGCTACGGGTCCATTTACTTCCGCACACCGAACGACTCGGAGTATAAAATGGGGGACGGTCGCTCGGTGCCACGCCATAGCCGGCGCTGCAACTTTGGCTTCTTCGACGGTCACGCCGAGACCATGAGAAACAGCAAAGCAGGTTACCAATTCGTCCTGAGGTCAACCATAGGCACAGCCCCCGGAACAGCAGGAACCCCACAGCCCGAAGCGTGCCTGTGGGCGAGAACCCACTAATTTTGGCGGCGCCACCAAGAGCACGTTGATTATTGTCACAGGTTCCACGTCTCTCCCGAGTGAGAGCGGAACCCTGAAATGGCCGAAATGATGTCTTTGGATGTGGACGAAAGAGAAGCAGTCGAGACGAGGCTAACCTAATGAGATCGAAAGTCACCGCAGCTTTGTTGGCTCTGTGGACGGTTACAGGGTGCAGTGCCGGCGCAAACCTGCCGGCGATTATTCCGCAACCGGCTGGTTTGGAAGTCAGATCCGGTTGGTTTGAATTGACTGGGAAGGCCAGAATATGTTTCGAGGGAGGTTCTGCTGCGGAAGCAGAGGCGCAGAACCTCGCCGCCTCCTTGAGGCCGGCCACCGGATTTAAATTCCGGGTCTCACCAGTGGCCGCACGGTTCGCGGAAGGCGGCATTTCGCTGAAACTCGACACTACGCTTGCCGCCAAGCTCGGCCAGGAGGGTTATGAGCTTTCAGTGACACCAAAGCACGTCAGCATTCGGGCCGGGGCGAAGGCGGGTTTATTCTACGGCGGCGTGACACTTCGCCAGCTTTTGCCACCGGACATTTTCTCCACGCAGCGCACCAACCGCGCCGCCTGGCAGATGCCCTGTGTTGAGATCGTTGACACTCCGCGCTTTCCGTGGCGCGGCCTGCTGCTCGATGTTAGCCGGCATTTCTTCAACAAGGAGGAAGTCAAGCGGGTCATCGAGGGAATGGCGCTGCACAAGCTGAACGTGTTCCATTGGCATCTGGTGGACGATACCGGGTGGCGACTCGAAATTAAGAAATACCCACGTTTAACCGAGGTCGGGGCGTGGCGAAAGAGCGTGCTCAACGGAGCTGACACGAAATCCACGACCGCTTACGGGCCCGACGGACGCTACGGCGGATTCTACACGCAGGCGGAAATCCGTGAGGTCGTCGCATTCGCGCAAGCGCTGCATATTACGATCGTGCCGGAAATTGAGATGCCCGCTCATTCGATGGCAGCGCTCGTTTCGTATCCCAATCTCAGTTGTCTGGAAACGGGCTATGAATCGATTGAGCATCAGTCGGCCAGCGTAGGTCTCAACCTGGGGGTCAGCGTGGGCGTTTACTGCGCCGGCAAGGACGAAACGTATGAATTCCTTCAAAACGTCATCAAGGAAGTCATGGAGATTTTCCCGGGGAAATACATACACATCGGTGGCGACGAAGTCGGGAGGGCCATTTGGAAAAAATGCGCGCGTTGCCAGGCCCGGATAAAGCATGAAGGCTTGAAAAACGAAGAGGAACTGCAGGGTTATTTCACCAGGCGCATCGAGAAGTTTGTCAACGCGAACGGGCGGTCGGTCATCGACTGGAGTCATCTCAGCCAAAAAGGGCAAACCTCGGTGTTTACCGATTGGATAGGCGGCGGGTCTGAAGCCGCGAACGCCGGTCGGGAGGTCGTGATGACTCCGGCCATTCACTGTTACTTCGATTACTACCAGTCACTGGCGCAGTCGGACGAGCCGCGCGCCATCGGCGGCTATTTGCCCCTGGACCGGGTTTACGCCTTTGAACCGGTTCCGGCGAATCTCGCTTCGGAGAAACAAGCGCTCATTCTCGGCACGCAGGGAAACATCTGGACCGAATACATTGCCTCATTGCAGCATGTGCATTACATGGCCTACCCGCGCCTCTCAGCGCTTTCGGAAGTCGCCTGGTCGCCGCGCGCCGCGCGCAACTTTGATGACTTCCGACAAAGGCTGGCGACCCACAATCGCCGCCTTGAAAAACTCGGCATCAACTATCGCCGTGAGCCCGTCAAACGGGATTCGGTGAAAATCGGCGAATGGACTCCCTCACAAATTACTACGAACATTGTGGCGCTGGAGTGGGACGTGACCAGGCGGTTGACCGCCCCCGGAAAATACCGTGCGCAATTCAGCTACAGGCAAGGGGCGCACGGGCTGAAGTTCACTTCACTGGCCCTGCTGGAGGATGGCAGGGAACTTGCCCGTGACACGCATGATGGATTCGCCGGCCTTTACCCCATCGGCACAATATATACCGTTCACCTGTCGCAGTACAAAGCCAACGCGCGCTACACGCTTAGGGTCCAAGTAGATCAGAGTGGCGGCACGGACTCGCAGGGAACCGTTTCCTGGGAGTCAGCACCGGCGGCTGAAACGCCCTAACATGTGAGATGAAAGAACCCTGACTTGAAAGCCAGGGCGGTGGTTGAACCGGGAACGGAGAAAACCAACAAGTGCGCCTGCCCGATTCAGGCAATGGCAGACCTA
>JBAXTC010000521.1:0-5762 GCA_037130375.1 Verrucomicrobiota bacterium
TTGCGGAGACCGTTGTTGGTTGCGGTTCCTATAAACATGCCGCTCCTACGGAGCTCGGGGAAAACGGTCTGCGAAGGGGACGACCATAACGAGAATCATGTCTGGGCCCATTTTGTGCTTCTCAGGGGCACAATGAATCAGGCAAGGTTCAGGCGTGGCGAATTCGGTTCAGATTATGCGTGTATTATTTCCACCTGCGCTGGAAGAACGACGGCGCGCGGCCAATGGCCGGCAGTGTCGTGACCGGTGCAGGGATCTTGGGCTGCGCGATGACCAACCTGTGTTGCTGGCGCTCTAGTGACGCCTTTCTAATTTTGTTCAGGCGCTCTCCGATACATGGCACCGGCGGGTTTGCCGGGACGGGTCTCACCAAAGGAACCCGTGTAATTGAGTATGTGGGAGAACGAATTGATAAGCGCGAGTCTCTGAGCCGGTGCGAGGCGAATAATGAATACATCTTCGCCCTGAACGACGAGCAGGATCTTGACGGAAGTGTGGAGTGGAACCTGGCACGCTTTATAAATCACAGTTGCGCGCCCAATTGCGATGCGGAGCTGGAGGGTGGCCGCATTTGGATTGTCGCAAACCGCGACATCACCGCCGGAGAAGAGATCACGTTTAACTACGGCTTCGATCTCGAGGACTACAAGAGTCACCCGTGCCGTTGCGCGTCATCGGACTGCGTGGGATTCATGGTGGGTGAGCAGTTTTTCGAGCATGTGAGGAAGCAAAGAGGGGAACTGCCTGGCGCGGGGTAGCTGATGTCGTCTGGGATGCTGGCTGACGAGCTTTTCGGGCAGCACCGGAGCAGGTTTAGCACATTCGCACCTTCTCCTTGCCGAGGATGTGCCCTAATGGAGTCTAAGAAAGTTGTTCTTTTTTCTTGCGGAGCAAGTCCTGATTTTGCTAAAGTGACCATTCCGGGCTAATTCGGGCGAGCCTCCTCCGGATAAATGCCGCCACGAACTTGAGTTTGATGGAAATTGACGTATGCTAAACTCGCGTCGGTCTTCTGGTGTTCGGTGCCTTCGAGCGCCTTGAGCGGGCGATGAGCGCGATGATTTAATCGATCCGAACAACTCGCGGAAATGTCTGAACTAATCGGGATCAAGCGCGTCTGAAAATTTATGCTGAATAGGAAAGAGAGCAAGTCCGGCAACGGAGCGGAGCCTAGCGGCCGCCGCCCAGGCCGGCCGCCGGGGGCCAAAGGGCGCCCGAAGCGCCGAGGTATTGTCATTTCCACTAAAGCCAATAACCAGAAGGAGTTGCCGGCTGAAACACCGCCCAAGATCGAGTCTAAAGCCGAGCCGGCTGATCTGGCCAAGACCGCTTATGCCATTAGCCATGCAGGTTCCACGACGAGGTCTCCCATCTCGGCGGCGGACCTGACCGAGACCATCAAGACGTTGCTGCACCTGGCCCATGAGCACGGTCACGTTACGTATGACGACATAAACGACATTCTGCCGGACGGTCTCTCGCCCGCAGACTTGGACGAACTCTACAGCAAACTTCGCAACCTCGATGTGGAGATTGTGGACCACGCCGAAGTCGAGCGCGCCAAACCGACCGAACCGGAGGAAGAGGAAGATACCCGACTGGAGGTTCTGGACGACCCGGTGCGGATGTACATGAACCAGATGGGCAAAGTGCCGCTGCTGACCCGCGAGCAGGAAGTCGAGATCTGCAAACGCATCGAGGAGGCGGAGACCGACATGAAGCGCCTCGTTTATGGACTCGGTTTTACGGCCAAAGAGCACATCGCTATCGCGGAGAAACTTCTTTCCGAGCCGCCCAAAGAGCGTTTTGATCGTGTCGTGGTGGACAAGAAAGTCGCCAACCGCGAAGCGCATCTGAGGGAGTTGCGAAGTCTGATTAAGAAAGTCCGAATCCTCGACGACAAAGTGGACGATCAGTACACTGCCTGGCAGAAGGCCGCCTCGCAGACACGTCGCCAAACATGCTTCGCCAGCTTCCAAAAGCTGGATAAGAAGCTACAGGATGTTTTCCCGAAGTTCTTCTACAAGCAAAAGGTTCTCGAGGACATGATCGTCGTGGCCGGCAACGTCCACGAAAAATTCAAAGCCAGTCTGCGCCAGATCGAAGAGCAGGAAACCCGCCGCAAAACCACTGACCAGCAGGCCGCGGTCCATGGCGAACAGACCAAAATCCGCGCTCTTGAACAGTTCGTGCGTCTGCCCCGCGAAGAGTTTTATAAGATATTCACCCAGTTGAAACGCGCCGCTGACCGCGCCCACCAGGCCAAAACGCACATGGCCGAAGCCAATCTGCGGCTCGTCGTTTCCGTCGCCAAGAAATACACCAACCGCGGCCAGTCCTTCCTCGATTTGATTCAGGAAGGCAATATCGGCCTGATGAAGGGGGTTGAGAAATTCGAGTATCGGCGCGGCTACAAGTTCTCCACCTACGCGATCTGGTGGATTCGCCAGGCCATTACCCGTTCGATTGCCGACCAGGCCCGGACCATCCGCATTCCGGTACACATGATCGAAATCATGAACAAACTGTGGCGGGCTCAAAAGCAGCTCACGCAGGAGCTCGGCCGTGAACCCACACCCGAGGAGATCTCGGATGAAATGCACATGCCGGTTTCGCGCATCAACGCCCTGCTAAAAATGGCGCAACAGCCCATTTCGCTGCACGCTCCGGTGGGTGACGATGGCGACGTTAGCGTTGGCGATTTCATCGAAGACAAGAGTGCTGAGAACCCGTCTGACGTGACCAGCTACAGCCTGCTCAAGGAGAAACTGGGCGATGTGCTCACCAGTCTCACCGAACGCGAACGCCGAATTCTCGAAATGCGGTTCGGCCTGGTGGACGGTTACGAGCGCACGCTGGAGGAAATCGACAAGATGTACAGCGTCACCCGCGAGCGCATCCGCCAGATTGAAGCCAAAGCGCTGCGAAAGCTGCGCCATCCGACCCGCGTCCGCCATCTCCAGGGCTTTCTCGATACCGAAGAAAAAGCGGCCTAGTGGGAGAATGAAAGTTACTTACTACGGGCACTCGTGTTTTGCGACGCAAGTCGCCGGCAAGGTCTTGTTGTTCGACCCCTTCATCACCGGCAACGAACTGGCCAAGGCCATCGACGCCGGGAAAGTTCCGGCCGATTACATTCTCATTTCGCACGGTCATATCGATCATCTGGCGGATGCCGCGGACATCGCGAAGCGGACCAGTGCCACGATCATCTCGAATTACGAAGTGACGGTGTGGTTCGGCAAACAAGGCGTGCAAAAGACGCACCCCTTGAATCACGGTGGGAGCTGGCGTTTTGATTTCGGTCGAGTCAAGTTCGTCAACGCGGTACATTCCAGCGGTCTGCCGGATGGAACCTATGGCGGGAACCCGGGCGGGTTTGTCGTGGAAAGCAGCGAAGGGAACTTCTATTACAGCGGCGACACCGCGCTGACGATGGACATGAAACTGATTGGCGAATCTACCCGGCTGAGCTTTGCCGCGCTTTGCATTGGCGATAACTTCACCATGGGCATTGACGACGCCATCAGAGCCGCCGAGTTTGTCCGCTGCAACGAAGTCCTGGGCCTCCATTACAACACCTTCCCGCCCATCAAGATCGACGAGCCGGCTGCCATCGAGCGATTCAGAGCCGCGCACAAGAATCTGCATCTGTTGCTCCCCGGTGAGAGCCATAGCTTCTAGGCCGGGAACCAAATCACTCCATTTGACGATTGTGGGCGGTCGTTGCATAGCCCGCCTCGGTATGCGTGCGTCGCCGTAAGAACGCAGTGCGATTGCCTACCAATCGGTCGGCTGAAAGTCCTTCAGGAACTGACCCCACACGTGCTCGCCGGTATTGAAGCCAGCGATGATCGGATCGACGATCCGCGCCGCGCCGTCCACAATGTCCAGTGGAGGGTGAAACCAATGCTCGCGAGTTTTGCGCGCTGCCAGCGCCTGGGGATCTTCGTCCGTCACCCAGCCTGTATCGACGCTGTTCATGTGGATGCCGTCGGCGTGGTAATCCGCCGCCGAGGTGCGCGTCATCATGTTCAGGGCGGCTTTGGCCATGTTGGTGTGGGGATGGCGTGTAGTTTTGAACTTGCGATAGAACTGCCCCTCCACCGCCGAGACGTTTACGATGTGCTTGTCGGGTTCCGGCGTGCGCAGCATCAGGGGCTTTAGCCGGGCATTGAGCACGAACGGTGCGATGGCATTGACCAACTGCACCTCGAGCAACTCGACGGAAGATACTTCGGCCATCGTCAGGCGCCAGGAATTGCGGTCGCGCAGATCGACTTGCTGCTGGTCCTGATCAAGGCGTCCTTGTGGAAACAAGTCGCGTTGCGCGGCAGATTCTTCGGACAGCAGCGGCGCCTGCGACAATTCTGCCGCGTGCTTCAGGCCCTCGAGACCCGGAGTCTGCCCGTTCGGCAGCGCTGTGCTGCCTTCAGGCAGCAGGTGGTATCCGCGCAATCCCTCGTAGCCTCCGAGCAGCCGGGCGGCTTTGGTGGATAGCTCCTGGAGCGGCCCGGTCTCGCGCGCCATCATGTGCTGGTAGAAATCCGGCGGTCGCCGCACCGTTTGGCAGGCGTTATTGACGATGAAATCCAGCCGCATGCGTGTCTTGAGCAGATGCTGGCAAAAGGCCTCGACACTGGGGGTGTGACGCAGATCCAACCCGAAGATTTCCAGCCGGTGACCCCATTGTTCGAAATCGGGTTCCCGGGCATACCGCTCGGCCGAGTCGCGCGGGAACCGCGTGGTGACGATCAGTTCCGCTCCGGATCGCAACAACTTGATGCCGGCCTGGTAACCGATCTTCACCCGCCCGCCGGTCAGCAGAGCCACCCGGCCGTTCAAACGGGCTAATTCGGCTCGCTTTCGAAAGTTGAGATCTGCGCACTCCGGGCAGAGCTGATCGTAGAATGCGTGAATTTGACAGTAGTGACGCTTGCAAATATAACAATGCTGCGACTCATCCACTCTTCCAGGGGAGATTTCCTCGTGGGCCTGTGCCGGCTCAAATCCTGCGGGCGGAAAGACATTCGGAGTGCTAAACACCGGCTGCTGGCGCAACTTCCGAATGCCGGTTTTGGCCAGCACGGCCTGATGTCGTTGTTGCCGTTCGGCTTTGCGCTCGCGTTCCTTGTTCTTGACGAATCGCCTGCGGATGCGCGCATCCGGGCAGTAAACCTGCCCAGCCGCCTGCAGCAAACGGGATCGATCCTCGACAGAGATTCCGGCCAGTAATGCTTGGTTCTCGGCCAGCGCCTCCAGCATTTTAGTGGCCGCTCGCACACGTTCCAAGGCGTCTCCGCCGATCGGTTGACCAGCCTGAGCCGCGCCATTAATTGATTTTGATGTCTGTTGCATTCTCGCCACTCGGCGGGTAACGAGAATAGGTCTTCGCCCCCCGGACGTGACAACCAGAATATCCAATCGCCGCGGGATGTCAAAAACTATCGTCCAGGGTGGATTTCAAAAACCGTAGCCGCCGACGGGAGTTGGCGCTGATCTCCGCAAATTCCGGAGAGTGCGCCGACTGCCGTCGGCGGCTAGTGCGCCTGAGAGGGCGAGGGGATAGGGCGGTGAGAGTCTGCCTCTGTGCGGTGAAGAATCGTGCGGTATCGAACCGTAAACTGGAGAGCCGGATGCGGGAGATCCGCCCCTACGGTTCGGAGGGAGAGGCAAGGTTAAAACCCTTGTTCCTACCCCTGTCCATTCGTAGCCGTGAACGGGAGTTCGCGCTAACTTTTCGGCGGATGAGTGCTGGCGCA
>JBAXTC010000522.1:0-5755 GCA_037130375.1 Verrucomicrobiota bacterium
GCCGTCGGCAAAGCCGCCGGTGCCGGAACCGGCGAAGGTGCTGACGACCACGCCCTCGTTGGTGCTGGTGCCGTATTGGAAAAACGCATCGGCATAGCCGCCCGGGTTGATGGTGGAGTTGAGCGTCGCCGCGGTGCCGAGGATGGTCGTGGCCGCCAGGGTGATGGCGGTGGGAGATGCCAGCACGGCGACATTCACCGCGCCGGTGACGGAAAGGTAGTCGATGGCGTCGCCGGGCACGAACACCACGGTGGCGGAGTAAGTCCCCGCCGGAGGGATGGTGGCCGGGGAATCGAAGACGAAGCTGCCGGGCACCGAGACGCTGCCGCCCGTGAGGGTGGAACTCGCCAAGGATTGGCCCTGGATGATGGCGCTGGCGGTGGGCCAGTTGGTCACGATCGGCGTGCCCTGGTTAACGGTCTGGGTCAGCGGGCTGCTGGTGCTCCCGTTGTAGCTGCCGTCGCCCGCGTAGGCGGCCGTGATGCTGTGGCTGCCCAGGGCGAGCCCGCTGGTGCTGTAGGTGGCCTGGCCGCCGCTCAATGTGCCGGCGCCGAGCGTCGTGACGCCGTCCATGAAGGTGACCGTGCCGCTGGCGCCGCTCGGGGAGACCGTCGAGGTGAAGGTGACATTGGCCCCGAAAGCCGCAGGATTGAGGCTGGAACCGACGGTCACCGTCGTGTCGCTCTTGGTCACCACCTGAACGAGGGTGCTGCTGCTGCTGCCACTGTAGGTGGCATCGCCGCCATAAACAGCCGTGAGGCTGTGGTCGCCGCCGCCCAGGCCATTGGTGGTGAAAGTCGCCACGCCACTGCTGAGCGTGCCGGTGCCCAGGGTGCTCGTGCCGTCCTTGAACGTCACCGTGCCGCTGGCGTCGCTGGGCGAGACGGTGGCGGTGAAGGTCACGCTGGCGCCGTGGGGGGACGGATTCAGGCTGGAAGCCAGCGTGGTGACCGTGGGCGTGCCGTTCGCGCCGAACTGGGCGAAGTAGCCGCAGAGGTTTCCGCCGATGGTCAGGAAATTACCCCCCGCATAAAGCGTCGAGCCCGACCCCGACACCGCCAAGGCAAGGACCTGCCTGCCCGCATTCGGATTCCACGACCCCACCGCCCCGTCCGTGCCGATGGCGGCGAGGTAGTTGCGGGCGGTAGCCACGCCGCTGTTGGTGATGCTGGTGAAACTTCCCCCCGCATAGACCGTCGAGCCCGACACCGCCAAGGCATTGACCGTGCTGTTCGCGTTCGGATTCCACGACCCCGGCGCGCCGTCCGTGCCGATCGCCGCCAGGCGATTGCGGGTGGTTCCGCCGAGGGTCGTGAAATACCCCCCCGCATAGACATTCGTGCCCGACACCGCCAAGGCAAGGGCCCAACTGTTCGCGTTTGGATTCCAATCCGCCAATGTGCCATCCATGCCGATCGCCGCGAGGTAGTTGCGGGTGGTAGCCACGCCGCTGTTGGTGATGCTGGTGAACCCTCCCCCCACATAGACCGTCGAGCCCGACACCGCCAAGGCTAAGACCTGGTTGTTCGCGTCCGGATTCCACGGCCCCACCGTGCCGTCCGTGGTGCTGAGCGCCGCCAGGCGATTGCGGGTGTAGCCGACGCCGCTGTTGGTGATGCTGGTGAAACTTCCCCCCGCATAGACCGTCGAGCCCGACACCGCCAAGGCATTGACCGTGCTGTTCGCGTTCGGATTCCACGACCCCAACGTGCCGTCCGGGTTGATCGCCGCCAAGTAGTTGCGGGTGGTGCCGCCGATGGTCGTGAACTGGCCCCCCACATAGGCCGTCGTGCCCGACAGCGCCAAGGCCCAAACCATGCCGCCGGGGCTTGGAGCCCACGCCGCCAACGTGCCGTTCGTGCCGATCGCCGCGAGGGCGTTGCGGGGGGTGCCGCCGATGGTCTGGAAACTTCCCCCCGCATAGACATTCGTGCCCGACACCGCCAAGGCATAGACCGAGTCGTTCGCGTTCGGATTCCACGCCGCCAACGAGCCGTCCGTGGTGCTGAACGCCGCCAGGCGATTGCGCGTGGTTATGCCGCCGAGGGAGGTGAAATCTCCCCCCACATAGACCGTCGTGTCCGACACCGCCAAGGCATAGACATAGCTGTACGGGCTCGGATTCCACGCCGTCACCGTGCCCGTGCCGCTCGTGCCGATCGCCGCGAGGTAACGGCGGCTGTTTCCGCCGATCTGCGTGAACATTCCCCCCGCATAGACCGTCGAACCCGACACCGCCAAGGCATAGACCGTGGCGTTCGCGTTCGGATTCCACGCCCCCACCGTGCCGTCCGTGCCGATGGCGGCGAGGTAGTTGCGGTAGGTTGTGCCGCCAAAGAGCTGGAACTGTCCCCCCACATAGACCGTCGGGCCCGACACCGCCAGGGCGTTGACTGGCGAGTTTGGGTCCGGATTCCACGCCGCCAGCGTGCCGTCCGTGCCGATGGCGGCGAGGTAGTTGCGGGTGGTAGCCACGCCGCTGTTGGTGATGCTGGTGAAAACGCCCCCCACATAGACCGCCGAGCCTGACACCGCCAGGGCAGAAACCGTGGCGTTCGCCTGCGGAATCCAAGTGGCATCCACCGTGCCGTCGGGCTTGATGTGGGCCAGGCGAGCGCAGTTGAGCGCGCCGACCTGGGTGAAGTCGCCGCCGATATACCAACCGCCCGCGCCATCCGGCGCGCAGCAGAACACCGTTCCGTTCACCTTGGGGAAGGCCGCCACGGGTTGGCCGCTCGTCGTGTCCACCGGCACGCCATTGGGTCGGCTGGGGCCGATCCTGGTGAAATTGCCGCCCAGGTAGGTGGCATCAGCCGTGCTGACGATGGCGTAGATGGGGCCGTTGGGCACCAAGCCGTCCACGGGCGTGGGCGGTGGTCCGACGGGGTTAATGGTCTGGGTCAGCGCGCTGGAAACGCTCGCACTGTAGCTGGTGTCACCCGCGTATTGGGCCGTGAGGCTGTGGCTGCCCACGCTGAGTCCATTGGTGGTGAATGTCGCCACGCCACCGCTGAGCGTACCGGTGCCCAGGGTGCTCGTGCCATCCTTGAACGTCACCGTGCCGCTGGCGTCGCTGGGCGAGACCGTGGCGGTGAAGGTCACGCTGACGCCGTAGGTGGAGGGATTCAGGCTCGCGTCCAGCGTGGTAGTGGTGCTGGCGGTGAACTTCGGATCGTTGAACACCGCGAACTCGCCGAACGCGGTGAGGTCCGTCCGCGTGACCGTGGTGGCGTCGAACCCGCTGCGCGCCCAATCCCAGGCGGAGTTGCGGTAGCGGCACACCTGCGGGTCGGCCAGCTCGTTCTGCGGCAGGATCAAGGTGGCGGTGAAGGAGCTGCCGACACCCGTGATGGTCCAGTAGATGCCCGTGACGTTCGTGCCTTGGGCGTTCGGCGGGTTGGAGTCCACCCGGTCCACCTGGATGGCCGTGAGCGGGGCCGCGCCCGCCAGGCTGGTCACGTCAAGCTTCAGGCCCGCACCGGAGTTCCCGGCCAGGCCGAAGTAATAGTCGGAGAGCGTGGGCACGGGCTGCGTCTTGCGGATGACGCCCAGGTTGCTCAGTTGGGCCACTTGGACGTAATCGCCCGTCTCGGTCTCAATCAGCGTGGTGCCGGCCGTCACCGTCAGACGGCTAAACCAGGTCGTAGCAGCCAACGACAGGTTCTGCTCCACGCCGCCATCGAAGGTGACGCCGTTGTCGTTGTTGTAGAAGTTGCCGTTGTTGGTGAAGTTGCCGCTGACCGTGATGTCGCTGGTCAATTCCAGCGTGCCTTCGGTGTCAATGAACACATCCCCGTAGTCGCTGGCGCTGATGAGCTTGCCCTTGGTGAGGGTGAGCTTCTTGGTCGCCTTGAGCTTGCTGGTGGCGGTGACGGTGTTGGTGGCCGGGTCCTTGTTCACGGTCAGCTTGTAGAAGGTGAGCTCGCCGGGGGCGCTGGCGGCGAGCACCTGATTGGAGCCGCCGGTCAGCTCCACCGTGCCGGTGCCGGGAGTGAAGGTGCCGGTGTTGGTGAAATTGCCGCTGATCTGGAGGGTGTTCGTGCCCAGGTTGCATGTGCCGGCGATCGTTAGGTTCCCGATCGCGGGGTTGTTGGTGAGGGCCACGGCGATGCCAGCAGGAATGACGATGTCGTCCCCGGGGGCGGGCACCGTGCCGCCCCACGTCGCGGGGTCATTCCACGCTCCACTCTGCGCCGCCGTGCGGGTGACCGGGCCGACGACGACGACGTCGGCATACACTTGCATCTGCTGTGGATAAGTGGTCCGGGCGTCAGCAAACCAGGTGCTGCCGTAGTCGGCACTCCTCGTCCATGTGGATGTGAAGCCGACGCCCGTGCCAGTGGCAGTCGAAGTCTCCCACCAATAGAGTTTTGATGTTTGATCAGACGCCCGGAGCACAACCCAGTAGGATGAGTTGGCGGCCAAGGGAACGCCAGATAATGATGCTGTGAACGTGGTAGGGGTTGGAGTGTCAGCGTAGGAACCCGGCGAGACCAGGGTCCCGACCGATACACCTGGGTGGTTGCCGACGTTGGAGTAGATGTCCACCTGAGCTGTGCTCGCCCCGAACTGCTGCATCATGAGCACAACCGATGTAAGGCTATACGCATGCCCGTCGGTGGTGAACTGGCTGGCAGGCCAATTTCCGTAGTCAACAGCACCAGTCTGGCCGCCGTCGGAGGGGTAGGTTCCCGAAGGGTCAATATTGTTGAAGAGGGTGACGTTCGCGCAAACACCGGGCGTGGCGGCCAGCCCCAAGGCAGCAGCGATGAGGAGTAGGATGGTTTTTTTCATAATCCAATGAGTTCTTATTTGTTAACTATTCTTTTTGGATAATGCTGTTCAATGCGCCATTGTCGCCGCGCAATCGGGGCGGGAGCAACTTTCGTGATTTTGATTATGCGTATAGGAACCTCTTACAACACGGTGAGTTTGTAGGAACTGGGGGCGTGATGCGGGGGGCCTGATGCGTGATGCGTGATGCGTGATTTGAGTGGATGCCATTTGCGCTTTCGTTCGGTGTTCGAGGTTCGGATTTCGATCTTCGGTTTTCGACGGCTTCATCGGATGGATGGATGGATAATACATTTAGCTGCAATTTACGCCGGCGCACACGTTACATGGTAAAGCGCGGAAATCACCCAGGAGTGCCGAGAAGTGGGGTGAGGAGACAATAAAACGGGGTGAGCGAACAACGTGCCCCCGTCCGGCCATGACCCACTGGCCAATGCTATTACGGCTGACATTCATAATTAATTTCAATTTTGAGTTAAACTTGCACATGCGCGCACATTACCGGGTAGAACGCAGGGAGCAACCAAGTTGGGGTGAGGAGACCATAAAGCGGGGTGAGCGAACCACGCGGCACGTCCGGCCATGGCCAAAGGGGCAACAATATTACAGTTGACTTTCATAATTACTTTCAATTGCGAGTTCAATTTGCACATGCGCGCACATTACCTGGGGTGGAGCGAAAAGATCAACCAAGTTGGGGTGAGGAGACAATAAAACGGGGTGAGCGAACAACGCGCCCCGTCCGGCCATGCCCGGGCGGGCAGGGAAAATCCGCAAGTTGGCTGGTAATTTGCATTTTCATTAAAGCTCTGCCACTGTCACACTCCCGCGCCGGGTGGACACCCCTGGCACCGCCACCGCCGACCGCAATCCCTTCTCCTTCTTATCCGTAAAATCCGTGAAATCCGTGGTTCCACCTGCTGTTTTCAGCCGGGTGGCTAGTTGTTGGCCTGCATCGCCT
>JBAXTC010000523.1:0-5738 GCA_037130375.1 Verrucomicrobiota bacterium
TGGTCAGCGCGTGGTTTTCTTCGCCGCCAGCCTGGCCGACCGAGCGCGCCGTGAGACCGCTGCCAGTGCCCGATCCCAAAACGAAACGTCCCCGCAAGTCCGGGGTGTTGTTGTTGCCATCACACAAGGCCCATCCACTCGGGACGGTGGCCCCTGACCACATGATGATGCCGCCGAGAGGCATGGTCCCGTAACCCGAGATAGATCCGTTCACGACGACGTTGGTGCCAGTGATGCTGACAACCCGCCCCTTGGTTTCGTTGACCAGGCTGGCCGCGTTGGTGGCGAAGCCCGCGGAGACCGCCGCCGTGGCGTTCTGCGCTTGCATCGCATAGGGGGCGCTGACCAACTGCTGGCGCGGGCTGATCTCGACGGGCGACGCGATGGCACCCTGCGGATTGGCCGTGATGGTCAGGCCCAGGTAACGACTCGGTCCCGCGAACGCCGAGAGTAAGTTGGTGACTGCCGGCGTGCCGGGCGTCGTCACCAAGCCGCCGTCGTCGTTCAACAGGATGTTGAACAAGCCGCCCACGGCGACGTAGAGCGGATAGGAGCGGCCCCAGATGTAATCGCCAGCGCCAGTCAGCGCCGGGGAGTCCCAGATGCAGAACTGGACCTGGTAGTAGCCGTTGGTGACGGGGTTGCCCAAGTTATCCGTCAGCGTTCCCTGGTAATTGATGGCCGCCGGGATGCCGGTTTGCGCGGGGGCTAAAACCGGCGTGGCCAGCAGCAAAAGCGCCGCGGCCAGCCAAGGAGCGCGGACATTCCTGTCCGCCCGGCCTCCGCCCCCTGCCCAGAAGGCGGACAGGAATGTCCGCGCTCCCGTCAGTCGGGATGTTTCGAGCTTCGGGTTTCGCGTTTCGGATTTCGGATTTGCCTTAGTTTTCATGGTGTAATGCCTATTAGTTGGTTGATCTGGCTGATGCGTTGGAGCGAGAACACGCCCTGCATAACAATCGGCTGGGCGCGCAGCCCAGAGAGTGTTTCTTGATACACGCCGCTCACCCGGTCCACGCCGGAATAGGGATTGGCCGAGCCGTTTGTGATGGAGTCGAAGGTGAGCGCCAGGTCACGCACGATTGTGCGCGTCTCCACCGCGTTGGTGTAAGGCTGCCAGTTCCAGTCCTGGTTGTCGTGCATCGGGTGGTAGCGATGGAGGAACGGGTTGACCGGGTCGTCGAAGCGCACCGTGACGGTGCCGGCGAGCGCGTTCGTGAAGCTCCCGGCCAGCCCAACCGGCGGCATGGGCGGGAAGGCGGCGGAACTAATCCGGCTCACGTCGGTGGCCACAGCCGGCAGCGTCCGGTCGTCGGCGTAGAGTGCGTAGGTGCCATTGGTGTGCGGAGCGTTGTTAAGCGTGGGATCCCAAGCGAGCACGACTTGCTGGAGGAGTCGCGCCGTAGCGGTGGCATCCACATGCATCAGGAGGCGGAAGGACACCGGGGCCGGGGTACTAAGCAGGTTAGTGCCGGTGTAAGCGGGGGCATTGACTTGGTTGACGGTGACTTGCCCCACCCACAGACCCTCGTTGTCAGCGTGCGGATCCAAGGGACCGCCCAGCAGGACGGAATTCTTTTGCGCCACCACTGGCACGCGAATCAGCAGCGACTGGCCGGCATCGGTGACTTCCAGGATACTCTGGTAAGCCGCGCCATTAGTGCCGTGCGCGGTGTAGGCGGCGAAGTCGTTGCGCCGCACCCCCAAGCGCAGGGACCACTCCTCGCCGGGGGCCAGCGTGCGGGACAGGCCGGCGCTCGGGAAGTTAGCCCACACCCATTGGTTGCTCACGTTCTTCGACAGATAGGACAGCGGTACCGCCCCGGCCAATTCCGGGAAATCGCCGGTCGCGGGGGGGCTTTCCGAGAGCCGCTGCTGCAGCCATACCGTCTGGGAACCGCTGGGCAGGGTGTTCTTGATGCTCAAATCCCGCCGCACCAGGAGCGAACCGAAATCCAAAGCGGACGCGCCCTCTGGCATCACGTGCAGGGGCGACTGGTAAGCCGGCGCGCGGGCGCAACCAATCCAGTAGGCGACGCCTGGCTGTAATCTGTCCCGCGCCGGTTGCACGATCCGCTGGCCCCGGCCCTGGCTGTCCAGGCGATACAACTCGTTCGCGTAGCTGCGCGAGGTGTCCACTTCCGGCGTGAACCGGAAGAAGTCGGTGAAGGTGGGCGGGCTGTTCGAGTGGACCGGGAAGCCGACCAGGTTCAGGCCGTGCGGATACCAGTCGAGCCGCGGGAGGAGCACCCGACCCTTGATCGGCAGGGTGAAGGGCACGGCGTTGCTCGCGACCTTGATCAGGTAGGCCTGGCCGCCTTGCAGGTCAGACAAGCGGCTGAGGAAAGAGCGCGGGTCGGACGGCGGCAGCCATACCCGCCAGTCGGGCGCTTCCGGCAGTAACGTCGCCGGATCCACGGTGAACTGGATGGTCGAAAAGCGGCGGTCCCATTTCCACACGCTCTGCACGGGGGCATAATTGAAAACCTCCGCGCACGCCGACGGTTCGGGCTGCCCTTCGAGATAGACCGCGTTCCAGCCGGGAACCAACGTGATTCGCTGGGTGAGCCACTGCGCCCGGCCCAGCCCCGGCGCGATCAAAAGAAACAACACCATGCGAACAATGTGAGCGAGTTTGGCTTTCATGAAATGATTGCGCTTACGGCGCTTCCCGCCGTGAAGTAACACCATCTTTTGTCTGAAGAATGAGAATGTCAAGGCTTTAGTTTAACCAGGAATCAGGGGCTCAGGTGCGAGGACCAGAACGGCGGCCAGTTATCGCATGTTTTTGGGCTCGTACGCTTCCGCCTCACAACAGCACCACGTTCGAGTTGACGAGAAGGGTGACCTACCGCAAATCTACGCCATTTTGGTTGCATGAGGGCAGACTAGCGTTTCGCCGAGGGACAGGTCAACACAAAAGAATTCGCGATGCGCCCGGGTCAGTGGACCTGACAGGGTCAGTTAATGAGTCGGAATCGCCGCGCGGCTGCCTGCGCGTGGAGGGAGCATCGCAGATTTTCAATCTTCCGTATCGCAGGTCGAAAACCTGCTGACGCACCGAAAGTGGCCAAGGATGGAAGGTGGGAACCTTCGGACGGTCTGCCGACTGAAAGTCGGCGATACGGCAGGTTGGAAGACCTGCGCTGGAGTTTGAACATTCTTAGTCGGTTACGTCGTGGCGGATGAGGCACCGTTTCGAACAGGACCTGGCGACTTAGGCGCTGCATTTCTTTCAGAGTGCTCTGGACTTGGCGCCACTGCGCAATGGCCTTTCGGAACCATTCATACTGGTCCTTGGACAGCGCCACACTGACCGTTTTACCTTTGACCTTGCGCGTCCATTAGTAGCAGGGACCGCCGGCGCCGGGTCCGCGATCTTGCACGTAGCCCTGACTGATCCAGCCCAGGCCAGCCAGACGGCGGCGCAATTGCGCATATTGGGCATCCCGTTGGGTCAGGGGGGGCCGAATGAAATCGGGCGCAATGGCAACGCCATCTGAATTTGAAAGATTATCGAGCAGCGCTTCAACTGTGATCTCCGCCTGCTTCAAAATGGACTGCAAGGTTTTCGGTTTGATTTCCCGGTGCATTGGCACACAGGGATGCAGTGAATCCTTGACATAATGCCGGTGCGAACCGGTCTGACGGACAAACTCAAAGCCCAGCCGTTTCAAGGCGCGGCAGACTTCATCGCCGGAAAGATCGCGAGGCAATTTCACGCCGGCTGGAGGGATAAAACGGGATCGTCCACGAAGTGCAGGCGGATGGGCCAGTGCCGCCGTTCGTCATTCGCCTCAAACCGGCATTGGATCAAATCGCGGATCATCGCGATCAATTCATCCAGATTTTCGCCCTGCGTTGCCATTTCTGGATCGTGGCAGATGGCGACGAGCGCGTCCTCATCCCGCTCAATTTGAAAAACGAATGCGTTCTTCATGCCGCCAGTCTCGCCCACGAATTGAATGTTGACAAGCGCGAAGCCGGGGCCGGGGAAAAAACCAGCGCAACGGCCATCCGGGAAATCTGGGATGAACTGCCCGTGTCGTGAGGCGAAGGCAGAAGTCAGCGGCCTCCGGTTTTGCCGGAGACCGCTGACGGGACTGCATCAGTTATTGTTGGTGTTGCCCAACAGATAAAACTGCTGGTTCTGCGCCGGATTCACGGCGTTTAACAGGTTGGTGGTGAAACTGCCGTCGCCGGTCAGGACATTGGTCCATATCGGTGTCCAGGTGTTGCGCGGAGCCGCCACGTTGGTGCTGGTCAGCAGATAGACCGTGCCGGCCCCGTGTTCGTCGCCGAGATCGTCAGGCTCGTTCCCGAAATCACCGGGTTGGCCGTGAATTTCAGCGCGGACAGCGGCATCCCCATGAATTGCAGTGCTGGCTAGACATAACGCAATTGCTGGGTGCTGCCAACCATCACTGAATAGGTGCCGGAACCCAAGGCGGTTCCGTTGGTTAGCACCTCGAGTTGCGCCACATTGGGCCAGACGGCTGAACTCCAAGTCAGGCTCGAACGGGAGCCGCCACCGCCGAAGACGGCCGTGTTGTTGAGTCCCGCGCGGATGGCGTCGCCGCCAGCCACCGGCATATTGGTGCTGGTCCAATTGCCCGCCCCATCCAGGCGGCTGTAGGTGAACCCCGTGTTGTCACCGCTATTCTCGTAAGTATTGAACCAGGCGGCGCGCTCGGTGACCCCCATCGTGGCTTCGCCATTGTTGAGCGGATTGGCCAGGCTCACCGTGCCCTGGTAGAGCAGCAGGACATTGCGGTGAGCGGCATAGTAGCGCTCAAGTCCACGTTCCATGGGCTGCACGCGGCCACCAGAGAACCCGCGGGCTTGGTCACGGTGATCGTGCCGTAGTTTTGTGCGCCGCCCAGGAAGTTCCGGGCTATGTCATCACGCAGGGACGCCATCCAAGCGGGCGCCAAACCGCTCGGATTCCAGCCGTGGGTGATGATTGTCACGCACGCCGCGCGAACACCGACGGGCAACAACAGCGTGCTGGCCAGCAAACAGGCGTAAAACGAAGAAGCCTTCCCCCGGCGTTGGGTAGCGTGAGGGGTGAGGCGGGAACAGATGGTGTTCATGGATCGTGTCTCCTAAAGGTCAGGTTGACGAGAAGGGTGGCGAACCGCAAATCCACGCCGTTTTGGTTGCATAAAGGCAGGCTAGCGTTTCGCCGAGATACAGGTCAATCACGAGAATACGGGATGCGCCGTCCGGCGGGGCCAGCGAACCTGACAATTTAACCACAAAGAACGGGTGCTGGCACCGGCTGCGTAGCTGATCATGACAGCCGCTTTCCGAGCCGACGGGCAAGAGCCAGGATCGTGAGTATGGGAGGGAGGCCAGGAGCCAGGGGCAGGACGCTGGCGTCGCATACAAAAAGGTTGTCCACTTCAGTTTTCAAGTCGGTGTCCACGATCTCGCCGATGGCGGCGGAGGCGCCATTGTGACCACCGTAAACCGTGGGCTGCTTGAAAATGGTCTTGGGATCGGCTCCTGCCCGGAGGAGAATGTCCCTGGCAACTTGGCCGCCTTATGTCTTATCATTTCATTTCCGCTGCCAGAACGGGAATCACCTTGCTGCTGTAGCATTGTGAGCTTCAACCCTCCGAGTTATCCAACAAGTGCTGTAGCCGCACGCCCAATTCCGAAGGGAATCGTGCCACCCAAGAGGCATCCAAAAGTCCAACCTCAATCAAGTCGCGCAGGTGGGTCCGGTCTTTGTCCCG
>JBAXTC010000524.1:0-5736 GCA_037130375.1 Verrucomicrobiota bacterium
AGCTCGAATCGGCATCGGTGCCGCAGATTCTGATCGAGCGTGCGGCCAGCCGCTGTCGGATCACCATATTGACCGCCCGGCCGGGCATTGTCATTGGGCGCAAAGGGGCCGAAATTGACAAGCTCAAGGAAGAGTTGATCAAAATGACCGGCAAAGAAATATACGTTGATATCATCGAGATTAAGTCGCCGGAGATTGATGCGCAACTGGTGGCGGAAAACGTCGCATTGCAACTCGAGCGCCGGGTTTCGTTTCGTCGCGCGATGAAGAAGGCGCTTCAGACTGCCAAGGATTTTGGTGCGGAGGGCATCAAGATTCGCTGCGCTGGCCGGCTGGGCGGGGCGGAGTTGGCTCGGGTGGAGCAGTATCATTGGGGCCGGGTTCCGCTGCACACGCTGCGGGCGAATATCGATTACGGCTTTGCCGAAGCCAACACAGTTTACGGCAAGCTGGGAATCAAGTGCTGGGTTTGCAAAGGCGACACCAAAGTTGAAAAGCCTGCGTCGCAATCAGCCACGATGACGAACTAGGACTGAAGATTTGGATAGAAAGATTCGATTATGCCATTGATGCCAGCGAGAGTGAAGTACCGGAAGATGCACCGGGGAAACCGCGCCGGTTTGGCCACACGTGGCCAAACAGTGGCCTTTGGCGAGTATGGATTAATGGCGTTGCAACGCTGCTGGCTGGACACCAAGCAAATCGAGGCTGCGCGTGTGGCGATAGCGCGTCACATGAAGCGCCATGGCAAGATGTGGATCCGCATTTTTCCGCAGAAGTCTTTTACCAAGAAACCGCTGGAAACGCGGATGGGCAAAGGCAAAGGTCCTTTGGAATCGTGGGTGGCGGTCATTCGTCCGGCGAATGTATTGTTTGAAGTGGACGGGGTGACCGAAGCGATAGCGCGGGAGTCGTTGCGTCTGGCGGCCACTAAATTGCCCATCAAGACGAAGTTCATTTCGCGGCATCGGATTGGTTAAACGAAGACCTTGCTTATGAAGAAAACGCAACGGAAAGAGATTCAAGAAAAGACGCTTGCAGAGTTGCTGGCCGAGGGCCGGAATTGGCGCCAGGAGATTTTTAATTTGCGTTTGCAACAGGCCAGCGCCCAGCTTGAGAAGCCCGCTCGTCTGCGCTCGTTGCGCCGGGACATCGCCCGGATTGAAACGCGCATATCCCAACTGAGAAACAAAGCGGCATGAGAACGAAATCGAGTATTGGGAGCGTGGAGTATTGGAGCAGTGCTACTTTTGAGCACGCCAGCACCCCGCCACTCCAGCACTCTGATGCATTTTGATTTATGGCAGACACCAACTCGAATTTAACAACGACTACCGGAACCGACCCTTCCCCTGCCGTGAAAGCCGCCCGTGCCAAGCGCAAAGAGCGTGTTGGCGAAGTGCTCTCCAACAAGATGGCAAAGACCATCGTCGTGCAGGTCCAGCGACGATTCCCGCATCCGCGGTTTAAGAAAGTCGTTACCGGCTACACGAAGCTTTATGCTCACGACGAGAAGAACGAAGCAAAAGTCGGCGACCACGTGCGCATCGAAGAAACGCGTCCGCTCTCGAAAACCAAGCGCTGGCGCCTGGTTGAAGTCGTGGCAAAAGGCTCCGGTGTAAGCACCGTGGCTGTTTGACAGGAGTTGACGATCACCAGCCACCCATTATTGATTTATGTTACAGATACGTTCGATTCTAGACGTGGCTGACAATACTGGCGCCAAGCGCGCCGCAGCTATCGGTGTCCTCGGCCGCAACCAGCGCTACGCGCGTATCGGCGATATTATCAAAGCCCATATCAAGGAAGCGGCGCCGGATGGCACGGTGAAAAAAGGGGAAGTGGTGAATGCGGTTGTTGTGCGCACCCGCCAGGTGATTCGCCGCAACGATGGTTCCTACCTCCGTTTTGACAGCAATGCGGTTGTGCTCATCGACGCTGATTTCAACCCACGTGGCACGCGTATTTTTGGTCCGGTCGCTCGCGAGCTGCGGGACAAGAAATTCATGAAGATTGTTTCTCTGGCGCCCGAAGTCATTTAATCACCGATAACCTATCACCAGCTACTAATATGCGCTCATTTCATGTGAAGAAGGGTGACGAAGCCGTGATCATTGCCGGGGCCGACAAGGGCAAGCGCGGCCGGGTGATTGCGGTGGTCGCCAAGAAGGAACGCGTTATCATTGAAGGGGCGAGCATGATCAAGAAGCACATGCGCAAGAGCCAGCAATATCCCCAGGGTCAGATTGTCGAGCGGGAAGGAACGATCCACATCTCGAATGTGATGAAGGCCGAAAAGTTCGATGCGCGCGCTGCCAAACGTGGCGCAGCCGCTCCGGCCCCGGCGTCTTAATCAAAGGCCGAAGTAAGCGAAATGAAAGCCAGACTCTACGAAAGATACGTTAAGGAAGTGGTGCCAGCGCTCATCGAAAAGCGCAAATATACCAACGTCCACCAGGTGCCCAGGATGCAGAAGATCGTGGTCAACATGGGCGTGAGCGCCTCGTTGGAAAAGAGCGCAGTTGACGATGCCGCCAAAGACCTGGCCTTGATTACCGGCCGCAAGGCTGTAATCAGCAAGTCGCGCCATGATATCGCCAATTTCAAGCTGCGCGAGGGTCTTCCGATTGGCTGCCGTGTCACACTGCGACGCGACGCGATGTACGAGTTTCTTGACCGGCTCATCGCCACGGCGCTGCCGCGTATTCGCGATTTTCGCGGTCTCTCGCTCCGCTCGTTCGACGGGCGCGGGAACTATTCGCTGGGCGTCGGGGACCAGACAATTTTTCCGGAGATTGAATTAGACAAGATCAAGCGACAGCAGGGCATGGATATCACCATCGTGACCAGCGCGCCAACCGATGGGGAGGCGTTGGACTTTCTGAAGCTGATGGGCATGCCTTTCGCCGAAGCGAAGCAGGTAGAAGCCAAACAACCCAAGTCGAGCTCGATCGCAGCACAATAATTTTTTATGGCTAAGATAGCATGGATTGAACGCAACAAGAAGAAGGCCGAGACGGTCAAGAAATACGCGGCTATTCGGGCTGAATTGAAGGCCAAGCGCGACTATGCCGGTTTGTCCAAACTGCCGCGCAATGCCAGCCCGTCGCGGGTGGTTAATCGCTGCTCGATGAGTGGTCGCCGACATGGCTACCTGCGCAAATTTGGCTGCTCCCGAATGACCTTCCGTGAAGGCGCCCTCAACGGCCTGATCCCGGGTGTAACCAAAGCGAGCTGGTAAATCTATGAACGATCCGATTTCCGATATGCTGGCCCGGATTCGCAATGCAAATCTTGCGTTGCTGCCGACCACTGAACTGCCGCACTCCAGAATCAAAGAGAGCATCGCAGGCATCTTGAAGCGAGAAGGTTACATCACCGACTTTGCCGTCGAGGGAAAGCTTCCTAAGACAATCAAACTGAAACTGAAGTACCAGGGCAAGAAGAGCGTTATTGAGGGCATGCGTCGTATTAGCACGCCGGGACTGCGCCGCTATGTTGGCGCCACCAAAATACCACGGGTCCGCGGGGGGTTGGGAGTGGCGGTGGTGTCCACATCAGAAGGTCTGCTGACCGACACCCAGGCGCGCAAGAAGAACATCGGTGGCGAATTGCTTTGCTACGTGTGGTGACAGTTCGCGGTCTAACCAAGTAATTTTGTAACGAGCTTATGTCACGAATTGGAAAACAACCGATTGCCATTCCTCCGAAAGTGAAAGTGGAGATCAAAGGCCAACAGGTATCCGTTGAGGGACCGAAAGGCAAGCTCAACTGGGAGTTGCCACGGCGCACCAGCCTCAAAGTCGAGGAGGGCAAGCTCGTCGTCAGTCGGGAGGGAGACGACGCGAATGCCAGAGCACTGCACGGTCTTAGCCGCGCGCTGGTCAACAACATGGTTCGAGGTGTAAGCGAGGGATTCGTCAAGAAACTGGAGATTCAAGGTGTCGGCTTCAAAGCCTCGGTGCAGGGCAGCAACGTGAACATGACCTTGGGGTACTCGCATCCGATCGTCTATCCAATTCCCGCGCAGATCAAGGTGACCGTCGAAGAGAACACGAAAATTACTATTGAAGGCCCGGATCGGCAGACAGTAGGGCAGGTTGCGGCGGAACTGCGCAGCTTCTACCCGCCTGAACCTTACAAGGGCAAGGGCGTGCGTTATTCCGATGAACGGGTGATCCGCAAGGAAGGCAAGACCGTTCAGTAATGAGTAAAATGAGTTACATGATTTACATGGGTTACACAAGCTACACGAGTTGCAGTTGCGGGCGCATGACGCAACTTGCATCACGACACCCGACACTGTCCCGATGAGAACTGAACAGAAACAGAAACTGGCACTGCTACGGCACTGGCGTATTCGCAAGAAGATTAGCGGCACGAAGGAGCGGCCGCGCATGAGCGTTTGCTTCACCAACAAGAACATTCACGTTCAATTTATCGATGATAAGGCGGGCGTGACATTGGTTGCGACTTCGACGACGAGCAAGGCGACGCCCGACCGCGACAAGTTGGCGGCCAATGCTAAGAGCGCCAAGACCGTAGGGACGCTGGCGGCGCAGGCGGCTTTGACGAAGGGCATCAAAGAAGTGGTTTTCGACCGCGGCGGCGCGCTCTACCACGGCAAAGTCAAAGCTTTGGCCGACGCGGCGCGGGAAGCGGGATTGAAATTTTAACGTATCATGGAAACGAATACTGTGCCTGAACCAAGCAAAGTGCAGGGCGGCGGCGATCAACACCGTGGCAGCCGAGGGCCGGGTCGCGGCCGTCGCACCCGACCTGAGCCCGAACCGACTTTCGACGAGCAATCCGGCAAGGAACTGACCGAGAAGGTTGTGTTCATCAATCGATCTGCCAAAGTTGTCAAAGGTGGACGCCGTTTCAACTTTAGCGCGCTGATTGTCGTCGGAGACAAGCATGGTCGTGTCGGGGTGGGACTGGGCAAAGCCGGCGAGGTGGCTGACGCGATCCGCAAGGGCGGAGAGATGGCCCGTTCACAAATGGTTGGCGTATCTTTGCGGGACGCAACGATTCCACACGAGGTTTTCTCACATTATTGCGGGGCTAAAGTGCTGCTGCGACCGGCTTCACCGGGCACGGGTATCATCGCGGGCAAAACCGTGCGCGCGGTTCTCGAATTGGCAGGTGTCAAAGACATTTTGACCAAATCTCTCGGCTCCAATAACGCCGCCAATGTCGTTAAGGCCACACTGGAAGGGCTTTTGAGCCTGCGCCTGCGCGAAGAAATTTACCGGGGCCGCGGTTTGCAAATCAAGAAGGCGGAACCTCAGAAATCCCCGGAAACGGTTCCGTCTCTGTCTTCAAATTCACCAGCAGCCTAATTTTTTATGCGCTTACACGATCTCAAACCTCGCCCCGGCGCCAAGCACCGTCGCAAGCGGTTGGGCCAGGGTGAATCCAGCGGCCACGGCAAAACCAGCGGACGCGGCGGCAAAGGTCAGACTGCCCGCTCCGGAAGTTCCATTCGCATTGGTTTTGAAGGTGGTCAGATGCCCTTAATTCGGCGTATTCCCAAGCGCGGGTTCAACAACGCCCGTCATACCATACGGTACCTGCCGGTAAACCTGGAGGATCTCAATCTTTTCGAGGACGGCACCTTGGTGAACGAAGCCGTGCTGCGTATCGCGGGCTTGGCTAATGGACGTGGCGATGGCATAAAGATTCTTGGTGGCGGGGAACTGACCCGCAAGCTGGCCGTCAGTGCCCATGCCTTCA
>JBAXTC010000525.1:0-5712 GCA_037130375.1 Verrucomicrobiota bacterium
GGAGTGTTAGCGCCGACTGCCGTCGGCGGCTACGATTTCTTGAAACCACCCTGGTGAAGTTCCCTCCACTCCATTTCCGCATTGCGTTTCCGTCCGGCCTCGACGATAACTCTCGCATGTTGGCCAAGGTCTTTTCTGCCGCCGTCAATGGCATCGAGGCGTACCCGGTCGAAGTCGAGGTTAATGCCGGGTACGGCGACACCATAATCGTGATTGTTGGGTTGCCCGATGCGGCGGTCAAAGAATCACGGGACCGGGTCATGACCGCGCTCATCAATTCCGGGTTCAACTTCACGTTTGGCCGCACGACGATCAATCTTGCGCCTGCGGACGTGAAGAAGGAGGGGCCGAGCTTTGACCTGCCGATTGCCATTGGGATGGTGGCCGCCAGTGAGCAGATGGAGAGCGACCAACTGGAAAACTTTGTCATAGTGGGAGAACTGGCGCTCAACGGCGCGGTGCGTTCGGTCAAAGGGGTGCTGCCCATTGCGCTGCGGGCGCGGGAGGAAGGCCGGGCCGGGGTGCTGGTGCCGCCGCAAAACGCGGCTGAAGCGGCGGTGGTTGCCGGCTTGCAGGTCATCCCGGTGCAAAACCTGCGCGAGGCGGTCGATTTTCTTGAAGGCCACATTAAGATTTCACCCACCAAGGTGGATATCGCCAGGATGTTCAATGTGGACCACGAAGATGAGGTTGATTTCGCGGAGGTCAAAGGGCAGGAGAACGTCAAACGGGCGTTGGAAATCGCGGCGGCGGGGGGACACAATGTACTGCTGATCGGCCCGCCGGGGACCGGGAAATCGATGCTGGCCAAGCGCCTGGCGACGATTCTGCCGCCGCTCACGCTCGAGGAGGCGCTGGAGACCACCAAGATTCACAGCATCGTCGGTTTGCTCTCGCCGGGCCAGGCGCTGGTGACGCGCCGGCCGTTCCGCGCACCGCATCACACCGCCAGCGACGCCGGTTTGCTGGGCGGAAACATCAATCCCACGCCCGGCGAAATCTCGTTCGCCCACCACGGCGTGCTGTTTCTGGACGAGTTGCCCGAGTTCAAGCGCAGCGTGTTGGAGACACTGCGGCAGCCGCTCGAAGAGGGACACGTGACCATTTCACGCGCGGCCGGGACGATGACCTTTCCGTCGCAATTCATGCTGGTTGCGGCGATGAACCCGACGCCCGATGGCAAGATGCCGGGCGAATCGCGCAGTTCGCCGCGCGAGATTCAGAATTATCTCGGGCGCATTTCCGGCCCGCTGCTCGACCGCATCGATCTGCACATTGAAGTGCCGCCGGTGAAGTTCCGCGACATCACGGGCGAACAGACGGGCGAAATGTCGGCGCAGATTCGGGAGCGGGTGGTGAAGGCGCGACAGCGGCAGCAGGCGCGGTTCCATGACAAGCCGAAGATCACCTGCAACGCCCGCATGGGCAGCCGGGAATTGAAAAGCTACTGTGTGCTGGACGAGGCGACGATGGATCTGCTGAAGTTCGCGATGAGCGATTTGAACCTGAGCGCCCGAGCTTACGACCGCATCTTGAAAGTAGGCCGCACGATTGCCGACCTGGCCGGCGCGGAAACCATTGGCAGCGAACACATTTCGGAGGCGATACAATACCGCTCGCTCGACAGACAAATCTGGACGTAATGCCAGAAAAGACGAAAGCGGTGTGAATTTCCGTGAATTCGTTTTCATTCCATGAAAGTGCGGCATCGGTGGCAGCCAGTTCATTATTTCGATGCGGCGGCACTGGCTCTGATGGTCGATGTGAGGTGATGTGAAGCTGATCTGGATACCGCCGACCAAGAGCCAGAGGATGAAATCCGGGTAGAAATTGCCGGCCTCGAAAAAGCCGATCAGGGCGGATTCACGAACCTGCAAAATCGTAGCCGCCGATGGCAGTCGGCGCACTTTTCCTTGATTATCGGAGTGTTAGCGCCGACTGCCGTCGGCGGCTACGATTTCTTGAAACCACCCTGAAAGCCGATGCTCCGGCCCCGGCTGAGGTTGCGCAAAAGGTAAAGTTCCTTGCCTTCAAAGAAGGCGTGGTCCTTTTCGTAGAAGGCTTTCAGGTCGAGGACGAAGTCGCGTTCGCCTTCGTTCAGCACGACCGGGCGGACATCAACGGCGGTGCTGTTAAGGTAGATGAGCGGCTGGGTCTGGACAAGCCGCCCGTGCAGTATGTTGACAGCGCCTACATCTCGGCGCAAAAGCTGGTGCAAGCGCAAGCCGAAGGCCGGGAACTCATTGGCCCGGCTCTGCCCGGCCCGCAGAAGGAGGATCGTTTCAGGGTGTCGGATTTTCAAATCAACCTGGCGGAGCGCCATGCCACTTGCCCGGCCGGCAAACTCAGCACCCAGTGCAGTCGCTTGGTCGAGCAGTCCAGTGGCAAAGATAGCGACGGAGCATTTTGCCGTTCCAAAGCGCTGCTGAAAAACCCCTTGCTTTTCAGCCGAATCAATCTCATTAACTGACCCCTTTACGAAAGGGCAGACACAGCGGAAGCCATTGGTCTAAACCAGCGCGCCTCCGCTCTACTCGACCATTATCATTTCTGATCATTTCAATTCTGCTCAATTCTGTGGTTGACAGCCGCGAGCCGGTTCGCTAAGTTTGGATAAAATCAGCGAAAAATCAGCGCGAGCATGAAAAACCAACTATCAGTTGAAGCAGCCATGTCGAAGAAATCAATCAGTGAGACAGCGTTCCCGTGCGGCCGGAGGAAGTTCCTGGCCATCGGCGCCTTGACTGGCGCCGGACTGGTGTTGCCGGGGAAATGGATCGGCAGCGCCCTGGCGCTTAATCAGAGTTCGACCAAAACTCGGAAACTCGTGGTGCCGAAGTTTAATCAGAGTCCGACCAATATTCGGAAATTCGTGGTGGCGCTTTCCGGCTTGGGGCCGACGGGCATCCCGGTGGCGGCGCCCAACACGACCAAGTTCAACGGGATGGACTATTACGAGATTCAAGCAGCACAATTCACGCAGCAGCTTCATCCCGATCTCGCCGGCCCGACGACCCTCTGGGGTTATGCCGACGTCACGGATGGAAAGGCGGCCAACTATCGGTATCTCGGCGGATTGATCGTCGCTCAACAAAACCGTCCGGTCAGGATCAAGGCCATCAACAAGCTCCCGGCGACCCATCCGTTGCCGGTGGACATGACGCCGCCTTACATGATGGGGAGGACAACCGTCAATCGCATCTCGATCCATCTGCACGGCGGCTTCAATCCCTGGATGAGCGATGGCATGCCCATGGCGGATTTCGATCCGAGCGTTGCCGACGGTGGCACTGGCTACTACGGCGCGAGCGCTTTGGGCGCCGGCGGCATTCCGCTCAACATTCCCGACATGGATCAGCCCACGGGAGGCTTCTTCAATTACCACTACCCCAACCAGGACAGAGCGAAGCTCGAGTGGTATCACGACCACGCAATCGGCATCACCCGTCTGAACGCCTACGCGGGCCTGGCCACCGGCTATGTCTTGCAGGATCCTGTCGAGCACGCGCTCATGGACAACCGCCTGATTCCGGGGATGGCCCAGATGGTTCCGTTAATCATTCAGGACAAGTCCTTCCAAGCGGATGGCAGTCTGTGGTACCCGAGCGTTTACGAAAAGAACAGCCAACTGCCGGACGGCAGCGGCCGATGGGACTGGGGCCCCGACGTCATTCCGCCCGCCACCGGCGTTACGCCGCCTCCAGCGCTGTCGGGCATCCCGGAGTTCTTTGCCGACACGGCGCTGGTCAATGGCGCGCCTTACCCCTATCTGCAAGTGGAGCAGCGGCATTACCGTTTCCGCATCCTGAACGGTTCCCAAGCCCGCTTCTTCAACCTGCAGCTCTACTATGCAAGCGAGACGAACAGCAACGAGATTGATCTCAAGCCTCATGGCAAGTTGGACAGGTCCAAGGTCGTGCTAGGCCCACCGATGATCCAGATCGGGACGGAGGGTGGCTTCCTGCCGGCGCCTGTGGCGCTCAACACGAAGATCGGGGAATTAACCTTTGATCCGGAGAGTGAAAACCCCACGTCCTACAACCTCCTGTTGGCGCCCGCGGAACGTGCTGACGTCATCATTGATTTCTCGAACGTTCCCACCGGCGCAAAACTGATCCTGTACAGCGACGCGCCGGCACCCTTCCCGAGCGGCGACGAGCGCAACGACTATTGGACCGGAGCACCCGACCAAAGCGCCTTCGGCGGCGCGCCCACGCCTTTGGCGGGTTACGGGCCAAACAGCCGCACGCTCATGCAGTTCCAGGTCATTCCGCGCGTGGGGCCTGCCGATCCGTCGTCCATGAGCATCATGGAAAAGGTGGCTTTGGGGACGCTGCCAGCGTCCTCCAATCCGCTGCCGGCACTCACCAAGCTGACCACGGTTGGCGCCGTCGTCCGAAACCTGACCTTGAACGAGGACTTCGATGAGTATGGCCGGCTGATCCAGAAGGTCGGCACCAACGTCCAGAACGGCCTCAATAACCAGGGCATGCCTACCTGGGGAAGAGATTACGAGAGCGCGGCCACCGAGGTCATCTCCGCCGGCGCAAAAGAGGTGTGGCGAATCTATAATCTGACCGGGGACACCCATCCAATGCACTGGCATCTGGTCAACCTCCAAATCCTGTCGCGCCAGCCGTTTGACCCGGAGCACTTCCCCACAGTGAAATACACCGGCCCGGCTCGCGCTCCGGACGCCAATGAACGGGGTTGGAAGGAGACCATCCGGTGCCAACCGATGGAGTGCATAACGGTGATCGCGAAGTTCGACCTGCCCAACCCGGGCTTCATCGTTCCCGCGAGCGCGAGGACCGGTGGGAGTGAATACGTGTGGCACTGTCATATCCTGGAGCATGAGGAGCACGATATGATGCGTCCGATGATCGTGGTGTAAATAAGCAACGAAGGAGATCAACATTATGAAGAAAAGCTTGCAGCTAGCATGCCTCATCGTTGCGTTTCAGATTCCCACGCTGGGCTGGGCGCAAACATATATTCTCGACACCGGTCCCGGTGACACGGGTGTCAGCACGCCTCGGAACTTGTATTTTCATGACCTGATTCTGGGTGACCAATGGCTGGCCGTTCAGTTCAGCCTCCCTCAGGCCACCCCAGTTTTGAGCGTGGAAGGGTTCATGAGCGGCGAGGGCGTGGGCGGCACAGGCACCATCGCCCTTTACTCGGGCGCGGCGTTCCCTAGGCCCGGCACCGAGCTCTTCTCGGCGTCATTCACCGTGCCCAGCGACTTCACGGATGGTTGGTATGGGGCCAGCCTGAACATGCCCCTGGCCGCAGGCACCTATTGGGCAGCCTTTGAGGGCAGCAGTCTCGACCCATTGTATGGCTCTCTGGCTTCCGAAACGCCGAATCCGGCGGCTGCCTATGGTTACAGTGACGGAATAGCCCAATACGCCACGCTGGCTGGCCAGGATGCTGTCGATTTTGGCGTGCGGATTGCGGTGCCCGAACCGACGGTGTCTGCACTGCTGGCTGCCGGCCTGCTATTGCTCGGACTTCGGCGGCGATGCCCGCGCGTCAAAGCACTTCACCCGTAAAGATAACATGGGGTGGTCAGGCTGGGAGGAATTCCGCAACCTGACACTCAATGATCAAAGGAACATACAAGAACAAGAGTAAAAAGAAGCCCTTGGGCAAGTCAGGGCGGATTCAAGAACCTGCAAAATCGTAGCTGCCGACGGCAGTCGGCGCACT
>JBAXTC010000526.1:0-5705 GCA_037130375.1 Verrucomicrobiota bacterium
TTCTGCTCTCTGCTTTTTCCTCGTATTCCATCCCCACTGCCGCGAGGCCCATCTCAGCCATCTGCCGCAACTCGTTGCCGTCCCCGAGCAGGCTCCCGCCTGAGCCGTGGAGATAAACCACCACCGCCCACCGCCCGCTACCTGACTTTGGACTTTGGACGTTGAACTTTGGACTATTCTTCGGCACGACGGCGATACACTCCGCCTTGCCCTGACCAGGGGCCTTAACCTTGAACCAGATTCGTTGGAAGGGGTCCCGGCCCTTGGCCCAGAACATTGCGCCGAAGAATATCAGCCCGAGCAAGGCAACCGGCCACAAGCGGAAGCTGACTCTGATCAAGGGCATGCCACTGGTTCGGATTCTCATTGGGTTACTGGTTTGAGGCTGGTTGTGGCGGCCTGCAACCGCTGCCAGTCAGGATTGAGCGGGTTATTCGAGATGGGCAGCTTTGTCCAGTTGCGCGTCCGCGGGTCGAGCAGCTTCCAGATTTCCGCCTGCCCATCCGCGAACGACAACGCATAACTGTCTCCATGCCGCGTTGCCGGTGCGTCCAGTAATCCCTTCTTCCCCACCATATCTACCGCGAACCACCCGTCGTTGATGCTGCGCTCATGCTCATCAATGAAAACCCACGCCTTCGAGGGTGGCGGATTGACGATCTCCGCCTCGCGCTTCAACGCGAGGGACTCGTGTTGCCCGGCGACCGGGAGTCCCCCCATCCAACCGTTGATCGAATAACTTCGCACCCGCAGCACGCCGCCAACGCTGCTCCTGTCAGCCGGACAATGATAAATGCCCACCGATCGGGTGCAGGAATAGAGGCTGCCCAGCTTGATCCCGTCCACGTTAGTCGAGTCGAGCACGCCCGGCGTAATCGGCGGATAAACCCTTACACGGTCATTCATGCTTCTCCGCACCCAGGCGTTGCTGTTCACGTCCACCAATCCACTCAACTTGAAGTTCACCGATACCAGTTTGCCGTTGTTCTCGTCGGCATACATTCTCCACGCGGCGGTCAACTGCCGGAAATGACTTACACAAGCCACATTCAACGCCTTCCCCTTTGCGCGGCCAAGCGCGGGCAGCAGCAGCGCGGCAAGGATGCCGATGATCGCCACCACCACCAAGAGCTCAATCAAAGTAAATGCGCGGACTTTCATTTGCGTCCTTTCAGTGGGCCGATTCCTGTCGCTTATTTAGCCCACACACCTTTCAGGTGCCTGCCCGATGCTGCCATAGGGCTCACCGGAAGCCCATCCAGGATTTGGGGCACCCCGTTCACAAAAGCCGCCATTACCCCGGACGACGGTTCGAGCGGATGCTCGTAATCTGCGCGGGACTTGAGCTTCGCCCGGTCCCAAAGCACCAAATCAGCCCCATAACCCACTGCGATGCCCCCGCGATTGGCCAGCCCGGGGATGTACGGCGCGAACTGTTTGGCCGTGGCCGTCGAAAACCGATGCATCGCTTTCCCGAGCGGGATTTTCCCCGTGTCAACATACTCATTCACAAACCTGGTAAACGAACCCACTCCCCGCGGATGGATAGTGGCCTGGCTCGCCTCCGAGTCAGTGCCGATGGGACAGCAGGTGCTCAGCGCGAAATAGTCCACCGTCGCCTGCGGAATCGAATCCACGACCACGTTGCGGTCCACCGGCTCTCGCGCCAACTCCTCAAACCGCTCCTTTGTGAGCCTGGCTTCGCCTGGAATGTGGACACGGGTGAAGTCAGCCTTGTACCGCTCCAGCCAATCCCCGGTGAAGCGCGAGCGGTGGATCGAAGACGACCAGGCGGTGTAAGGATAGAAATCGCAGGTGATTCGCAGCCCCTGCCGCACCGCCGCGTCTATCATCTGTTTTGCTTCCTCGGGATGATACGTTGCCCCAGTGGAAGTGATGTGGAGAATATGAACCGGATTGCCCTGCGCGGCGCAGGAAATCGCCTCCTTTAGCCCGTCCAGCTCCTGACTCTCGCTGGAATAGCGCAGGTGGAAGGTAAAGAGCACCGCCTTCTTCGCGAAGTGCTTGCTCAGTTCAGCGATGACCGCCGGCGTCGTTCCGGCAGTATATTCCGGCGAGAGTGAAATGGTGTAGGCGCCGTAGCGCAACGATTCCTCCAAGGCCGCGAACATTTCTGCCCCGGTCAAATGGTTTGCTTGAACCGGTATCAGCCCCACCGACGTCGCATAGTTAAGCCTTTCCGAGGCCCGGCTCTTCCGCGCGTCCGCTTTGAGACTGTCACCGTGCGCGTTCAGAAAGGTCGTGATGCCGTCTTGCAGTTTGAGGATCGCCGCGCTTTCGTCGAGCCAACCGCACGAATTCACGTCTATCAACCCCGGCGTGAGGATGAGTCCCGCCCCGGGGATGATTCGCCTGGCGCGAACGCGCTCCTCGCCAACGTACGAAATCCTGTCGCCGGTGATCCCTATATTCGCGGGGTGCTCGCAGATTTCATCGCCCCGGAGATAGCGAACGTCCGTAATCAAGAAGTCGCAGCCCCTCCGATAGTGCCAAAGCATCACTGCAATCCCCAGGGCGCCAATAATGCAGGCCGCCATGCCGGCCGTTCTTCGCCGTGGACTTGAGAATGTGGAATTAGCCATAGGCCCTGAATTGTTGTCCTCTATGCTCATTGACTGCCGGCGCGGTGGTCCGTGGTGGACAGCTCGGTGACGCATCGCTTATCAATCCACCCATCCCAGTGATACCGGCCTGAAGGCAGGTTCGGCTGGGGCACGCCCGGCTCGGTTACGAGCACCAGCCAGTAACCACCGCAACTGTCGTATGCGTGCAGCTCCTTTCCGGCCGAAGCCAGCAGGATCACCGGGGCGGCTGCCTCCGGCAAGGTCGTGATCGGGCAATTGCTCAATACGCTCAAAGACTGCCAAACCGGCCTGCGCCCCAGCTTTTCCATTAAGCGGCCCCAATCCCACGATGCGCCCGGCGAACTCTTGTTGCCGGCGCCGCCCCAATACTGCGGGCCGCTGAGGGGAAAGCTCTCGGTCCTAACGCCCGGAACCTGGTTCTTGCCAATGATGTGAGCCCGGTCCATCGGAATCCCATAGCGCTCGCAGAGCCACCTGAGCAGCCGCGCCAGAGCTTCCAGTTCCTCGGTTGTCTGCCAGGAAACGTCCTTCGTCGGATTCTGCGGGTCTTGGGGATCAGCATATCCCTCCACCGCTATGGCGATGCTCCGCCGGTTGAACTCGCGATTCCCCGCATGCCAGCCCGTATCCGAATCCCTTAGCATCTGCCAAACTTTCCCTTTCCCGGTGACAATATAGTGCCCGCTCAACACATCCAACTCACGCCAGTATTTCCGCGCATAATCCGCGGGGTGTTCCGTGGTGTAAAGAACGACCAGATCAATTTTCTTCCCTGCTCTCCCTTTTTCCATGCCCCCGTCTGCCGAACGCGGGCACCATTTCGCGCCAGGATAGTCAGCCGCCCCGGGCTTGTCACCGCACCCAGCCAGAAGCAATGGCAGGCAAAGCGCAACGGCTAAGGCATTTGACCTCTTCGATCCGCTTAGCATATATAACTCATTCCATGTAGGGACGCGCCAATGAACTCCTGTGCCGGACTCTTCAGCGTTTCGGCGCTCATGCCTCCCTCCCCAACTCCAGCAAAATCCAAAACGTTGCTCCCGCCGCCAACCTGAATAGTCCGCCATCAAACCAAAAGCCCACCAGCAATACGATCGCCCCCGCACGGCAAACGGCGGCGGAGTCTAAAGTCCAAAGTCTAAAGTCTAAAGTCGGCGGTGCAGGAAGCTCTTTCCCCGGTCGTCCGTCCTCTGACTGCTGACCCGAGTTCTCCAGGCGTTGAGCCATTATCTGCGGGTTTACTGCCTGGAACTTTGGACATTGGACGTTGGACTTTGGACTCGCCCTCAGACTTAAACCGACGTACATGACGAAGCAGAGCAGCGCCGGGAGGCCAAGCGTCATCCCCAGCATCAGATAATCGTTTAACCGAATCGCCATGCCCTCGTCCACTTTCGCCGGGCAATACAGCGCGCCATACACGCGCTCCGGCTCATTCCAACCGAACCCGAACCACGGTTTGTCCGCGAGCATTCGCAGCGCTCCCTCGTACGCCACCAGCCGCCTGTTCCACGAAAAATCATTCGCGTTGACCACCGACACCGCCCGCCGCGCCACGGCCCGTTCCGTGTGCCGGCAGCTCCAAAAGCCCAGCACGCCGACCGATGCAAATATGATAAGAAACGCGCCCCACCGCCGCGCCGCTTTCAGCCTTTCAGTTTTCAGCTTTTCAGCTTTTCCAATGTGAAACGCGAGGTGCGCCACCCCCACCGCCGCCCCGACCCACGCCCCGCGGCTATAGCTCTTCACCAGTCCCACCCCCATCACCCCCGCCGCCACCGCGAGCAGAAGCGCTCTGTAGGCATTGGACTTTAGACTTTGGACTTTAGACTTTAGACCCTGTCCCCCGCCCTCCGCACTCGGTCGGCTTTGGACTTTGGACCTTAGGCTTTGGACTAAGCCCCCTCCCGCCAGGACAATTCCGGCCCCCATCAGCACCCCAAACGTATTCGGATCGAAGCAGGGGCCAGTCCAGCGCGCATGACCACGGTACTGGTAGCTCTCTCCCATGTCCGGATGGAACATCGCCGCCAGCGCGGCTGTGAGTATCAGCAGCGGAAGCGCCTCTTGGTGGAACGACCGGGGCCGCCCCATCCCCGCCCGCCGCAGCCGGGTCACCGCCACCGCCTGCCCAGCAGCCGCCCCTGCCAACAAGGTCAGAAAGTCCATGCGCGGGTAAGAGGTCTGGTAGTTGAAAGCGTACCGCGCGGCTGCCCACCCTATTCCGAGCCCCAAGAGGACCTCTGGCCAGGACCATCGCGCAACAGCGATCCCGCTCCCGCCTGCTCCAAGCCCTCCGGTAATGCGGTTCCGCAGCAGGCAGTGGTAGAAAGTGAGAGACACAAAATACACACCCACACAGGTCGCCGTCAGCCACTGGTCCTCTCTCGAATTAACGAATCCCACCACGAAGGCCGTGCAATCGTGAAGCGGGCCGGGCTGGGCAGCTACGCGCCGGATGTACCCCGACCCTAAGACCAGCATGAATGCCAGTCCCGACAATACCCTCGGTGCCCAGTGATGAATTCTAGGATGCATAGCGGGCTGGCTCGCCTGTCGGCACATTGTTATACGCGTCGCACCGGTTCAGGCTCCTGCCTTCCCAACTCCAGCAGAATCCAGAACGTCACCCCCGTCGGCAGATTGAACAACCCGCCATCAAACCAGAACCCCACCAGCAACACCACCGCCCCCGCCCGGCACACCGCCCGGAGCCACGCCTCACGCATACACCTCGACTGTCGATTTTCGCCTTCCAGTCTCTGGCCTCTGACCTCTGACCTCTGACCTCTGACCTCCGCCTTCCGCCCTCGGCCCAGCGACACTCCCACGTAGCCGAGGAAGCAGAGCAGTGCCGGCACCCCAAGCGTCATCCCCAGCATGAGATAATCATTCATTTGAATGGCCGCACCCTCATCGACTTTCGCAGCGCGGTAGTACCGGTCGTACACCCCCTCCGGCTGGTCCCAGCCGAACCCGAACCACGGTTTGTCTGCCAGCATTTGCAGCGCCCCTTCGTACGCTGCCACCCGCTTGCGCCACGAAAAGTCATTCACGTTGGCGACCGAGTAGGCGCGCCGGACCATCCCCTGGTCTGCC
>JBAXTC010000527.1:0-5699 GCA_037130375.1 Verrucomicrobiota bacterium
CATCACGCATCACGCATCACGCATCACGCATCACGCATCACGCATCACGCCCCCCGCATCACCCCCCGCATCCATTCGACGCTGCGGCGCGTGTTTTCATCCGTGCCGTTGCATTCGAGCGACACCACGCCGGCCCAACCGCCCTGGTGCAGGAAGGCCATGCAATCGCGGATGTTGTCGGCATTGACCCCGCCGCCGACAGGGACCTCGGAGCTGCCGATGCCTGTTTCCTCGCCACGCACCGTGGCCGCCAGCGCTGGGCTGACGTCCTTGATGTGGCAATGGCAGACGTATTTGCGCAGGGCCTTGAGGTAATCGAGTGGGTTGTGGCCGGCGATGAAAGTGTTGCCGGTATCGAAGTTGCACTGCAAATACTCGGAATCGAACTCTTTGAAGAGGTTCTGCATGAACTCGATGTCGTTCGTATAGGGACCGTGCGGTTCGACGTTGATGATGACCTTGTAATCCTCGGCCCAGGAGAGGCACTGGCGATAGTTATCGCAGGTAACGCGGAAGACTTCCTTGCGCGTGAGGCCGGGGATCTCGAAGGCGCCATCGACGGTATCAACCATCGGGCAACCGAGTTCGGCGGCAAAGCGGATGGTCTGGGTGACGTATTGGACCCCAAATGCGGAACCGTTCGGCCCCATCATCGGGTAGGATCCGTCGATCTGGGAGACCTGGAGACCCAGTTTGTCCAGGAAACGGCGGATGGCGAGGGGGTTGGATTGCAGGGAAACCCCCGGATCGTAGCCGAGGGCGGCAATGAAATTCTGGCCATGAATGGCGCAAAACTCGATGTGCTTGATGCCGGTGGCGGCAATTTTCTCACAGGCAGCTTCGAACCCAACGCTCAGCGGCCTCCAATTGTCGGTGTGAATTCCTATGTGAATCATGGCTACTTTGTATGCGGGTCGAGGCCGCCGGTCAAGCGGGTTGGGGGAAAAAGGATTCACTTTGGAGAGCAGCGTGGGACAGATCTCTTGCTCTTGCTCTTGCCCTTGCTCTTGCTCTTGCCCTTGCTCTGCTCCTGCACGGAGTCGGAGACTCCGTGAACCGGCAGGTCGGAAACCTGCCCCACACCCCGTCAAAATGAATCGTTGCCACGGACCAACCCGACTTGCGCGACTCATGGCAACATTCTAAGATGGCACGAACCGTTGTGAAGCCATTAACGTCCCATTGACCCGCGTAGCGTCAAAAGCAATTTCTATCAGTTCTTATGCAGCAGCCCGTGTGGCGCGGCTGGCGGGTGGCCCGCTGTTGGGCGACTTGCCGGAAGCCAACGAACTGGCGAAGCGACTGCTGCGGGATGAAATCATCCCGGCCGTGGCGGCGGATGACGCCACGCATGTCGGATTGGAGAGCAGACGAATGGTTCCATGCCGCTCCTGACGGAGCTTGCGGAGACCGTTGTTGGTTGCGGTTCCTATAAACATGCCGCTCCTACGGAAGTGGTGGTGTCCTGGCGATCCCGTTGCTATAAACTCTTCGTTATCTCTGTTATCTCCTGTTCATAGCGGGGTCGCAACAAAGTTTGAATTGAACCCCCGGGGCGCATTCGCCAGCCTCGAAGAAGGTTAAGCTTGCGCTTCAAGCTCAAACACGCTAAAGCGTTGGGAACAAACAACAATGACCCGCGTAGCGTCAAAAGCAATTTCCTATCAAATCAAATAGGTTCAACCAAGCGGGTGGCTTCGCGGGAGGAATTGATGCGCCTGTTCCAGGCCTCCGGCCTGTTTCACTATGACACCGTGGAGGTGGCCGCCGCGCAGAAGTCGCAGTTGAACCTCTCGGACATCGCCGATTATTTCACCCGCTACGAACTGGCGTTTGCGAACGAGAGCGAGGCGGAACGGGAGCGGTTACTCCGCGCCAGTGATGTCCTCGGTGAGAGTGGCCGGCCCTCTGTGGGCGGGTTGCTCGCGTTTGGAGTCTCGCCCGAACGGATATTACCCCAGGCCGGCATCCAGTTCGCCCATTTTCGGGGCCGCGAGCTGGACGCTGAGCTGACGGACAAGAAGTTCTTTGGCGGGAGTCTGCCGCGGCAGGTGGATAATGCACTGGCGGCGCTCAAAGCGAATCTGCGGGTGGCTTCCACCATCGAAGGCGCCCGCCGGGTGGACATGCCGGGGTATCCCGACCGGGTGTTTCGGGAACTGTTGGTCAATGCCGTTGTGCATCGCAATTACAGCCTTACTGGCGCGCAAATCCGCGTGCTACTGTTCGTGGATCGTTGCGAGTTCATCAGTCCGGGCAAACTGCCCAACACAGTGCGGATCGAGAAACTCGCCGTTGGCACCAGCTTTGCCCGCAATCCGCTACTGGTGCGGTTGATGGAGAATTTGGGTTATGTGGACCGCTTGGGACGCGGGTTGCCGATGGTGGTGCGGGAGGCGGCGAAGTTAGGTCAGACGGTCCATTTCGAGGAAACCGGGGAGGCATTTCGCGTGGAGTTGCCGTTGGCAGAACGGTGACGGAGCAAGGGGCGGGGAGCAGATGTTGGAAGGCGAAAGGCGGGATGAAGCAAATACTGCAGAATCTGGGTTCCGGGGAAACGCTCCTGACCGAGGTGCCAGCATCGCTGGCACGGGCGGTTCATTTGCTCATCCGCTCTGAGGCGTCGATGGAGTCTTGCTCGAGACGTTTCCACTTGCGGCCGAGCTCGCGGATGCGCTCGATCATCTGCTTGCGGGTGGGCTTGTTTGGTATGTTGACCCGCTGCTCTGTCCCGTTTGCCAAAACCCGATGCGCGTCAGCGCGGTGATTCATGACCCGCGGGTGGTGGAGAAGTTTTTCCGCCTCCACCACCAGTGAAGACCGAGAGTTTCCGAGCCAGCGACTCAACCAGGACGTCTCTCCGACGCCGGGCGTGAGGATTGAGCCGAAGCAACCTCGGGTTCCAGGCTAAACGGTAATGGAAGAGGCAGGAATCCACGGCTGCCATTTTCAAGTTCAAGCACCGATCAGCGGTTGTCCCGAGCGAGAGGAAGTCCGGCAGGAACGCAGCCAGGCTTTTCTGTTCCAAGGCAACTCTGGCTTCGAGGAAGTTGGCGCAGGTCAATGCCGCTTCGTAGTCCTCGAGGACGTTGAATTCGGACACGGGCAACTCGCCGGCGGGCCAAACGACCGGCAACCGCTTATCGGCAAAAGCGCGCTCGGCCTGGCTGGTAGTTTTGCACAATGCCTTGGGCACCCAGAATTTCAGCCGCCACACCCCGAGTTCCTTGAGCTGGAGCGGGCGGCTCACGGTGGCGCGATCGATCACGCCGAAATCGAGCGTCAAGTCGTGCAACCGCCTTTCCACCTCATCGCCGAGCACCGCCTCGACGGCAAAGCGAATGCCGGATTGAACGCAGGTTGGTTCAGCCAGGACCGGCAACAGGAACGAAGCGATGAACGTCGGACTGGCTCCAATGCGGTAGGTCTGCCCCTCGGCGAGGCAGCCGCGCTGGAAGTTCGACAGCCCCAGCAAAAAGAACCGCGAGATGCGCGCCAGCTCCCGACCACTGACGGTTAGCCGAATGCCTTTGCCATGCCGCTCCACCAGTCCGGCTTGAAAGAAGTCCTCCAGATCTTTGATCTGGCGGCTGTATTGGCTTTGCCGAGCCGGATCGGCGTCCGCGGCCCGCACGATGCTGCCGGCCGCCCCGACTTCGACCAAGGCCCGCAGCCGGTCCAGCGACAACCCGGATTGCGCGAATAGCCTGGTAAACATGACTAAGCAGTAATGCTATATGCAATAATATCACTATCAAGACAATTCCCGCCGGGTAAGGTGTCACTCGAAATGAACTGTTTAACCACAGAACGAAAGGAAACCAATGACTGACACACTCAGTGATACAGAGATGACGAAGGTGCAGGATATTCTGATGCACCAACTGCAGGTCCATCGCGAGCAAATCAACCCCGAGGCAAGGATTATGGCCGACCTGGGGGCGGACTCGCTGGACATGGTGGAAATCGCCATGAAAGCGGAAGAGGAATTCAGCCTGACGCTCCCGGATGAGGAAGCCGAGAAGATTGTGACGGTGGGTGACCTCTACGAGGCGGTTGGGACGCTCCTCGGACGGGCCCGGTAAGTTCGCTTATCAGTTCACCGTCCGAATCCCGAACAATCCGCCCGTCATTTTGTGCGCGTGCGGCCTGAACGTTACTGTAACCTTGGCGGCGTCCTTTGTCAGCTCAGACGGAGAACGATCTTTTCCGGACGAAACTCCCGCGCCACGGCCTGGCTGAATGCCTGAATTTGTGCGCGATCAATCACGCCATACTCATGGCCGAAAAGGGCGGCCGCCGCAAGCAGGGAAAGTCGCCGGCGAAGTCGGAGTTCAGATGTATGCGTTGGAGTTGGCCAGTCGGCTGGACCGTTGGATGGTGGGCAACAAATGCGCCCAATGAAAGCGGATTATTCCCATTCTCCCACCGCGGATTCAAGAACCAGCAGATTTGTAGCCAGCGACGCCAGTCGGCGCACTTTTCCTCATTGACAGAGATCAGCGCCGGCTGCCGTCGGCGGCTACGGTTTCTTGAATCCACCCTACCCAATCTGCGAATCGCTCAAGAATCCGCTTTTCAAGCGAAGGCTAAAACGGTATTTGAAAGACAAGCTATGCGACACAACAATAACCTCCTTGTCGGTTTCCTCACCATTGGCTTGCTGGCTGCCATCCTGGTTGGGAGCGGCTGCAGCAAATCCGAAACAGGCGACCAAACCAAAACCGGCGCGGAGAAGAAAGCCAAGTCCAGCTACACCATCGGCATGAGCCAGTGCAACCTGGGCGAGCCGTGGCGCGTGGAGATGAATGCCCAGGTCAAAGCCGCCGCCGAGAAGCATCCCAACCTCAAAGTGGTTTTCAAAGATGCGCAGAATGACACGCTTAAGCAGCGCTCCCACGTCGAGGAATTTGTCAGCGCGGGTGTCGATCTGATCATCATCAGCCCCAAGGAAGCTCAGCCGTTGACCGAGCCGGTCGCCAAGGCGATGGAAGCCGGCATCCCGGTGATTGTCTTGGATCGACGGTTGCTCGGCGACAAATTCACCTGCTTCATCGGGGCGGATAACAAGAAGATCGGCCGCGCAGCCGGCGATTGGATCGCGCAGAAGCTCGCCCAGAAGACCAAGCCGGGGGAGAAAGCCAAAGTCGTCGAGCTTAAGGGGTTGATGACCTCGACGCCAGGCCAGGACCGCAACAGCGGTTTCCGCGATGCGATTGCCGGCAAGGACATCGACATTATTTTTGAAGCGGACATGAAATGGCTCGAGCCGGACGCACGCAAGGAAATGGAGTCCGCATTATCCCGTTTCAACAAGATCGACTGCGTCTATGCCCACAACGATCCAGGCGCGCACGGGGCTTATCTGGCCGCGAAGGCTGCAGGCCGCGAGAAAGAGATGATGTTTGTTGGCATTGACGCCTTGCCTCAAGAGGGCGTCGGTTACGTGCAACAAGGTGTCCTCGATGCCACCTTCCAGTATCCGACCGGCGGCGCCGAGGCGATTGACACCGCCTTGAAGATCGTCAAAGGCGAGTCTGTGCCAAAGGAAATCACCCTCGGCTCGCGCGTCTTCGATAAGGACAATGTGGGTCAGGGCGGGAAGGAGATGAAGTAGGCGGTGGTCGGTAATCGGTAATCAGTAATCAGTCATCAGTCATCAGTCATCAGTCATCAGTCATCAGTCATCAGTCATCAGT
>JBAXTC010000528.1:0-5679 GCA_037130375.1 Verrucomicrobiota bacterium
CGCACTCGTCCACCCAGCGGCCCTTTCGCCAATCGGACGGTCTATCCGCTCAAAAAGGTGTCAGCCTCTAATCCCGCAAGGTATCAAATCATTCGCCCCAGCTTTAGTGTTCTGAATTGAGCGCGGCCCCGTTGAAGCGGGCGAGCGTCGAGCTTTGAATTGACTCACGCAAGTGGCTCGGTTGGGGGGGCGGCACGAGGTTGTCCGGCCATGCAATTCCTTGACTCTGCGATCACATCCCAAACTCCGCCATCCGGCCGGGACGTTTGGTAAGCCAGAGCCGCAGGTGCGGGCGGCCGCCCTCGGAAACCACATTCTCGATGGTTTCGCCGCGCAAATAATCGAAGGGGACGGATGCCGACAAGGCACGGCCTGCCATGGCTTTGGGCTTCATGGTCAACAGCAACAGCGACCAGGCACTCACAGATGGTGAATTATAAATTTGCTGTCGAGGTTTGTGCAGGGCGGATTCAAGAACCTGCAAAATCGTAGCCGCCGACGGCACTTGGCGCACTTTTCCTCGATTGTCGGAGTGTTAGCGCCGACTGCCGTCGGCGGCTACGATTTCTTGAAACCACCCTGAGGTTTGTGCTTGCAACGACGGGCAGACTTGCTTCTCTGTTGGATTGCTGGGAAGCATCAGAAACTATGCCACAATCAACCGCACCCGCACCCGCCGACTCCAAATCTGCCGGGCAGATGATCGCAACCTATTTCCGGGACTTTGGGGTTCTCAAAGAAACCCGCAAGGAGTATTGGGGGATCCAGATCATCAATTTTCTGGATTGCACGTTCTACTTTGCGATGCTGACCATTGCGACGGTGTTTTTGTCTGAGGATTTGGGTCTCAACGACAAGCAAGCAGGTTACGTTACGGCCCTCTTCACTTCGGTCACCACCCTGATGCTGTTTACATCGGGTTTGTTGACTGACTGGCTCGGCATTCGGAAATCCCTGACGATTTCCATGATTTCGATGCTGGTGTTGCGACTGGCAACGGTGGCGGTGGGTTTGATGCCGGGACTCCCGCACCGTGGGCTTCTGGCCGGCGCGTTGTTCTTGCTGATGGCGCCGTTCATGGCCGGCATTCAGACCATATTTCAAGCTTCCTGCCAGCGGTTTACGACGAAACGTTCCCGCAGCGCCGGTTTCAATCTTTGGTATCTGTTCATGAACATCGGGGCAGCGGCGGGTGGCGCTGCAATAGACATTGTCCGGCTCAAGCTCCATTTGGCCAACGTGCATATCTTCAGCATGGGGGTGGTGACGGCCGTGCTTTGCCTGGTGGTTGGCTTCCTTATGGTTCGCCGGGAGGATCAGCTTGTCAGTCCGAATGAGCCGGAGGAAGCGCGGAAGGAGGATGCTAAAGTCGAGCGCAAGAATCCGCTGCAAATTGTCAGGGAAATATTCCGGGAGCCCGCGCTTTGGCGGTTGCTGGCGCTGATCGCGCTGATTCTGGGTGTGCGCGCCGTTTATACCTATCTGTATTTGCTCATGCCGAAGTATTGGCTGCGCACGATTGGCCCGGATGCGGCGATCGGAACCCTCAACATGATCAACCCGATTGGCATCGTCATCGGCCTGATTCTTTTCATTCCGATCACAAACAAATTTAAGGTGTTCAACATGTTGGTGTATGGGGCGATGGTGTCTGCGTTTTCTTTGTTTCCCATGGCGTTGCCGTGGCGAATCTACGGGGACAATATTGCTTATGCGCACTATCTGATGGCGCTCTTTTGCATGATTATCGTGACCGTCGGCGAGGTCGTTTGGTCGCCAAAGCTCAACGAATACACCGCGGCAATTGCGCCCAAAGGGCAGGAAGGGACTTACCTGGGTTTGTCGTTGCTGCCATGGTTCCTGGCTAAAACGCTGGTCAGTGTTCTCTCGGGCCACATGCTGCAGCGCTGGTGCCCGGAGAATGTTATCGTCAACGGCACCAGTGTGCCCCTGCAAGAGGCGATGATCCATAACCAGGTCGGTTACTGGCATAGCCCGGCGGCGATGTGGCTGGTCCTGGGCAGCTACGCCCTGGTGGGCTGCATCATGGCCGCCTTTCTTCGGAACTGGCTGACCCGTGGAGCGCACTGGAAAGTCGAAGCGCCCAAGTAAACCATGCGAATCGTCCAATGCAGCCACGAGCGCCATGCGGAAGCGATTCTGGCCATTTTTAACGATGCCATCATCAATTCCGCCGCCCTGTACGACTACAAACCTCGAACCATTGAAATGGTCACCGCCTGGTTCGACGCTAAGTCGAAGGGGCATTATCCCGTCATTGGCATTGAGAACGAGGCGGGTGATTTGATGGGATTCGCAAGCTACGGCACGTTCCGCGCCTGGCCGGCTTACAAGTATTCCGTTGAGCACTCAGTTTATGTCGATGCGCGATTTCGGGGTCGGGGAGTTGGGAGGAGTCTGCTCAAGGAGATCATCGCCGCCGCCCAGGGACAGAACTACCATATCCTCGTGGGAGGGATTGACGCCGGCAACCTGGCGAGTATCCGCCTGCACGAGAGTGTCGGCTTCACTTATTGCGGAACGATTCGACAGGCGGGTTTCAAATTTGGTCAATGGCTGGACCTGTCATTCTTTCAGTTGATACTGTCCACACCGTCCCAACCGGTTGACGGGTAATGCGGTCCAGGTCTCAGTTGCGTCACCGCAATAACGACCGGTATAGCTGACACTAGTTGACATAATGTCCGACATAGCGGACAATGCACCCATGTCGTCTGCACAAAACATGCCATTGCCGGCCGCTCGCGCACTGCGCACACTGGGCTGTGATCTGGCGATCGCCCGGCGCAAGCGCGGCATCTCCACTGCTGACATGGCGGGGCGGCTTTTTGTCAGCCGTGATACGCTCTGGCGGCTGGAGCGCGGCGACCCGACGGTTTCGCTGGGCACGTTAGCCACTGCCGCGTTTGTGCTGCAATTGCACGATCGTTTGGCCGGTCTTGCGGCCCCCGCGAGCGACGATCTTGCCCTCAGCCTGGACGAGCGCCGCCTGCCTCAACGCATTCGCCGTGCCCGCAGATGAGTTGGGAAATCCACATCGAGTGGCATGGGCAGGCTTGGCTCGTGGGGCGGCTCCACGCCACCGGGCGTGGTTCGGCTGTTGCGTTTGAATATGCCCCTGAATGGCTCAAGCGTGCTGACGCCTTTCCGATCGATCCCACCTCGTTACCGCTGCAAACCGGTGCCCAGCACAGCCCGGTGCTGTTTGGTGTCATCCAGGATTGCGGGCCGGATCGCTGGGGGCGAATCCTTATCGAGCGCGCCGTCCGCAAGAAGGTGCTCGTCCAGAAGCCGTATCGGGACATTGACTATGTACTGGCGCTCGATGACGCCTCGCGGCTCGGGGCGCTGCGTTTCCGCCTCGATGCCACGAGCCCATTTCTGGCTGTCAGCACGGGAGGGATCCCGCCGCTGATACGCCTTCAAGCCTTGCTGCGGGCCGCTGACGCGATTCACTCCGAGACCGACACGGCGGCAGACTTGCGCTTCCTCCTCGGGGCCGGCTCGCCTCTTGGCGGTGCCCGGCCCAAGTCCGCCGTCAGCCTGGCGGATGGCCGGCTCGCCCTGGCCAAGTTCCCCAAGCCTGACGATACCCGGGACATTGCCAGCGGCGAAGTTCTGGCGCTCACGCTCGCTGCGGAGGCTGGCATTCGCGTTGTCGAGCACCGGTTGGTGCCCGTGGGCCGGCACAGCGTGTCGGTCATCACCCGCTTTGACCGTGCGGGAAATATCCGTATTCCCTTTCTCTCCGGGGCCAGCCTGCTGGGTCTCTCCCAAGGTGATCCCGGCGCTTACACGCTGATGGCCGACGCCGTTCGGCAGTTCGGCCACGACGTTGCGAGCGACCTCCGCGAACTCTGGCGGAGACTCCTCTTTTCGCTTCTGGCCAGTAACTACGATGACCACCTCCGCAATCATGGTTTTCTCATGCACGAGGCCGGGCGCTGGTCCCTCTCGCCAGCCTACGACCTGAATCCCGTGCCCGAGATGGACCGCGTCCGAGTGAGCAAAACGCCCATCAGCGAAGAGCAGGAAGATCCCAGCATTGGTGGGGCGCTGGCCGTTGCCGGACGCTTTGGTATGAGGGCGCCCGAAGCGAAAAGCATCCTGCGTGAAGTCTTCACGTCCGTATCGGCCTGGCGCCGGACAGGCCGCAGGCTGCGTCTCAAGGGCGACACACTCGATGCCTACGCCAGCGCTTTCGAGCACGAGGTGATGGACGAAGCCCGAAACCTCGTCTGATCAGGTCAAGCTCCGTTACGAGCGCCATGTTTGCAGCAACGATCACCCCGGATGCCCGGCCAACTCTAGCGGATGCCCCTGCAATCCATGGTCCAAAGCGAAAAACTCATCGTTTCTCATGGCTAGCGGGGATGCGCGCCATCGTGTCTCCTTGGGGAAGCGCAGATCGGACGTGCTGAAGGACCATTTTGGCCCACAAATTGTACTGTACAGCCCAAACTATCAACCACCCTCGGTCCGTGGTCCGCAGTCCCGTGGTCCCGCAGTCAGTAGCCCGCAGACCGTAGTCCCATTTGACGAGGTAGGGACGCCGGTTACCCGGCGCCCCCCTCACAGATGCCGGCGTGCAGTATTCTGCGTATTTCTACTAAATCTCTCAACTGCATGGCCACGGCTCAGGACCTCAACTCTGCCACCAGGCCGGACGCGAGCAGTTGCTCCAGCACGGCATAGACCGTGGCCCGGTGATCCGCGAAGAAACACACCAACTGCCGCTGGCCCGCCACCGATCGCGGTTCGTAAATCACGCGAATCCGGTCCACGCGCAACCTCCAATACGGCGCGAGTTTTCCGTCCAGTTGTTTGCGGTCGCCCTCGTCTTGGGCCAGTCCCTTGAGGGCGCGCCAAAGCTTCCGGCGAGGCACTGGGGCCAGCGTTTCCAGAAAATCCTTTATCCGCTGACCGACGATGACCCTGGCATTCATGCGGACATTTCGTCGTCGAGTTCGGCCGCGTCGTAAAGCTTGGTCTTGCCAGACTTATGCTCCTGCAAAGCCTTGCTGAATTCCGGGTTTGCCAGCAACTCCATGCTTTCCACCAACGCCTCAATCCGGTCCTTAGACAGGAATACGCCGACGACCTTGCCGTGCCTGGCGATGGCAAAGCTGTCCTGCCGGATCAACTTGGGCAGGTTCGCCTGCGCCTCACTAACGGTAACTGTAGAATTGCTTGTCATATTACAGCTATGGCACACAGCTTCTGGTCGCGCAAGCGTAGTCTGTCAGACCCCTCCTTTTATCCTGGAAACCGCGGAACACGCTGAATACACCGAAGGGGAGCCGAGAGGAAATCTGTTTTCCGCGTATTCCGTATTCGGCGGATCAACCACCCTCGGTCCAAAGACTCGCCTGGGTTGAGCAGCAACGTATTCGGCAATTGCAGCTCAATGGTTTTCATCGCAGTTCACTTTGCTCTCCGCGGTCCAACAAAGCAAGTATGGCATTGACCGGAATTGGTAGAGCGGATCGTTGGCGTTGACGCCGTTGGTGTGCTGCACCGGAAAGGTTTGGCAGTGCTCCCTCTGGTCCGTGGTCCCGTAGTCCCGTGGTCCTGCTTTCTACTTTCTGCTTTGAGTGCAGATTTGTCGAGGTAGGGACGCCGGTTGCCCGGCGCCCCCCTCACAGATCCCGGCGGGCG
>JBAXTC010000529.1:0-5677 GCA_037130375.1 Verrucomicrobiota bacterium
AAAGACAGCTTTGCACTCCAAAACTTCAATCGCGCCTTCGACCTGGCCCGGGCCCATCCCACCATCGAGGCCCGCGAGGCCTCCATGCGGGGCCTCCGCGACCTCACCGAAGGAAAAACCCACCAGCTCATCGTCTGGCTTCCAACCCGCAAGCCCGAATCCGACGAGGATCGCCAGGGTGATCCTTTCAGCGTGCTCCGCCGCATCGGTGCGGAGTTCCCCGGAAGGCGTCGAACTCACAAATATTCGAATCGCGCCGCTGAACTGCCACCAATCCAAGCCAGCGACGATGGATCGTGGACTTGTCCGTCGCCCGTGGGCCAGGATCACGACGGGTTTTGATTCTAGAGCCGAAGGCGATTGCGAAAGAGTTTTTCCTCAAGGCCGGAATTTAGATGGTGGAGCCGACAGGAATCGAACCTGCGACCTTCTCATTGCGAACGAGACGCTCTGCCAACTGAGCTACGACCCCATGCCATCTGGCATCCGGACGGGTTATTGTTTGCACGAAAAGCCGCGTTACGCAAGCAAGATTCTGCAGCGGAATACTTCTTTTTGGCGAGCACGGGCTTTCCGATGGCCGGTTGAGGCAGGACGACGGGGTTTGGAACAACCCGAATTGCTCGGTTTCTGATGGCTGGCTTACGCGCCGCTCTTCATTGGCCATTGAGATTTGAGCAGGTCTTTGTAGCCGCCGATGAGGGAGAACATGTTGCGATAGCCCATCTTCTTGGCGACGGCGGCGGCAAGCACCGACCGATAGCCGCCACCGCAGTACATGATTATTTCACGATTCGGGTCGGGAAACATCTGTTCGAGGTCGCGCTCCAAAATGCCTTTGCCGACATGAACGGCCTGGGCGGCGTGATCCTTTTGCCATTCGTGGTCCTCGCGCACATCCATGAGGACGGCCTCGGGGTTTTTGGCGAGCCGCTCGCGAGCTTCATCGACAGTGATCTCCTTCACGTAGGGCCGCGCCTCGTTAACCAATTTCAAAAATCCGGGTGAGTGTTCCATGTCGCCAAAATAATCCAATCACAAGCGGTGGTCAATGCAATCAGCACAAGAGAAGTCAGATGACGAAATCCAGCGGACTGAGCGGCTCATGTTGGAGTTTGCGCGCCCGGTCGCAGAGTTCGGCGATTGTGACGCGTTCGGCAACTTTAACCACTGCGTCGCGCACCTCTTTCATGGCGCTCCGAATGGCACATCGCGACTCGTCCGGGCACGAGCATTTCTCGTAGAACTGCTCGCTGACACAACTCACAGGGGCCAGCGCACCTTCGATGTGGCGTACCACCGAGGCCAGGGAAATCTGATCGGGATTCTTAGCCAGCCGGTAGCCTCCGGCTACGCCGCGTCTGCTCTGAACAATGCCGGCAGACTTGAGATCGTTGAGAATCTGCTCGAGAAATCGCTTGGGAATGTTCTGCTGCTCCGAGATCGCCTGAATCCGCACCACATTCTCATCATAATTCAGGCCAAGGACCAGCAGGGCGCGCAACGCGTATTCTCCGCGGAGTGAAAGTTTCATATTGTGACCAGTTTAGAATCCACACCGAAGAGGTCAAGAATTACCGTGCCACCATCTATATGCATGGATCATACTTGTTATATAACAAGTGCTAAACTGAAATAACCTCTATTGCAATAGTGTAGATGGTGGGCAATACTGAGTCGTGTTCGAACGGATTAACTAGCCGCCAAAGCGGAGATACCTAGATGACAAACAGACAGACGAAACGTTTTCGTGCTTTTGTGGTTGGCCTCATTATTGTCGCGCAGCCGGCCACGTCGATTTTACAGGCGGAGGACACGAATACGGTTGATCTGATTAGACAACTGCAAAGGCGCATCGAGGAGCTGGAGCATAAAGTTAAGATTCTTGAACACGACAAGGGACCAGACGAATCGGCGAGCGATGCCAAAGGGAAAGAGCGCATCGAGGATCTGGACCAAAAAGTGAAGGTCTTGGAGCGCAATCACGAACTGGATCAGGAAGCGGCGGAAGCGAGGGCAAAACAAGCTCCTACCATCAGTCTCGGCGAGAATGGCTTCTTGTTTGGCTCGGCGAATGGGGATTTTGCGTTGCGGCTGGGCGGCCTGTTACAAGTCGATTCGCGGACTTTTTTCGACAACTCGGAGAACGCTGGCAATAGCGGACTGCTCTTACGGCGGGCACGGATCTACCTGCAAGGGACGGTGTTTCGATACTTCGATTTCATGTTTGTTCCCGATTTCGCACCATCCAGCGGCCCTACGATTCTCGATGCGTTCGTGAATTACCGGTACAGTCCGGGGTTGCAGTTGCAGGCAGGGAAGTTCAAGGTGCCGATCGGGCTGGAACAGTTGGTGGCGGACCGGAGCATCCTGTTTAACGAGCGGACGATGGCGACTGACTTGGTGCCGAATCGCGACATTGGGGTCCAATTGCACGGCGACTTTTTGGATCGAAGTGTGAGCTACGCGGCGGGATTTTTTAACGGCACCAGCGACGGTGGCAATTCGGGGAACGCGAATTACGGGGACGCCGCCGCGGTTGCAGGGCGGCTTTTTTTGCAGCCACTTGTGAAATCATCGGAGGCAGGACTAAAGGGGGTGGGTTTCGGGTTGGCTGGCAGCTATGAGAGCCTGGGGACGCCGGGTGCCGCGGGCTTGCCTTCGACGACCGGTGGCAGCCTTCCGGGCTACTACACAGACGGACAGCAACAGTTTTTTGCCTACAACCCGGCTGACAAAGCGATTGTGGTGGCCAAAGGGGAGCATTGGCGGCTTTCACCGCAAGCTTATTACTATTTCGGGCCCTTCGGGTTGATGGGTGAATATGTCATCTCCGACCAGCAAGTGGCCCATGCGGGCCTTGGGTCGATGGCGTCCGCACGCCTGCAGAACACGGCCTGGGAGGTCACCGGCTCCTGGCTGATTACGGGTGAAGACGCCAGCTACGGGGGCATTGTCGCGCCGCGGAGGCCGTTCAATCCCGGCAATGGAGATTGGGGCGCGCTGCAACTGGTCAGCCGGTACATGGAGTTGGCCATTGACCCGGCAGCATTTCCGCGGTTTTCGGACCCGAGAACCTCCGCCAATTCTGCCAACGCATGGTCCATTGGGATCAACTGGTATCTAAATCACAATCTTCGCTTCGAGTTGAGCTTCTCCCATACGCTGTTCCGTGGCGGGGGCGGTGCGGGAAGGACCGCGCCCGCAACTGTGACCCGGAAGGACGAGAATGTGCTATTCACGCGCGCACAACTGGCATTTTGAACCGGGACCAGGTGCGGTGATGGAGGCGGAAGATGAGGGATTGATGGATTGGTGGATTGGGCGGAATAGTTTGGTTTTTGTTAGAGTGAATGAAGAATTCTGAGTTTAATGCTGAAATGAAAGTTTTGATGAGCGGAATGGCTGCGCTGGCGCTGTCGATGGGCTGGGCCACGGGCAAAGAGGTTACGTTGTTGAACGTTTCCTACGATCCCACCCGGGAGTTTTATCAGGACGTTAATGCGTCGTTCGCGAAGTATTGGCAGCTCAAGACCGGGGACCTTGTGAAGATCAAACAGTCGCACGGAGGTTCCGGGATGCAGGCGCGCGCTGTGATCGACGGATTGGATGCCGATGTAGTGACCCTGGCGCTCGCTTATGATGTTGACGCTCTTTATGAAAAGGGGAAACTCATTCCTCAGGATTGGCAGAAGCGGCTGCCAAACAACAGCGCGCCCTACACCTCCACGATTGTATTTCTGGTGCGACAGGGAAATCCGAAGCAAATCAAGGACTGGGATGATTTGGTGCGTCCAGGGGTCTCGGTCATCACACCCAATCCCAAGACGTCGGGTGGCGCGCGCTGGAATTATCTGGCCGCGTGGGGATATGGCCTCAAGAAGGCGGGCGGAGACGAAGCCAAAGCCAGGGATTTCGTAGCCCGACTGTTCAAGAACGTCGCCATCCTGGATACCGGAGCGCGCAGGGCAACGACGACGTTTGTGCAACGGCACATCGGAGATGTGTTGATTGCTTGGGAAAACGAAGCGCTTATGGCGGTCAAGGAGTCGCGGAATAACGATTTCCAAATTCTCATTCCGTCGCTGAGCATTCTGGCGGAACCCCCGGTGACGTGGGTGGATAAGGTGGTAAGTAAGCGAGGCACTCGCGCGGTAGCCCAGGCTTATCTCGAGTACCTTTATTCGCCGGAGGGCCAGGAACTCGCTGCCAAACATTACTACCGGCCGCGGCTGCAGTCCGTCTCGCAGAAGCACGCCAGCACGTTCCCGAAGGTGGATCTGTTCACCATCGATGAAGTGTTTGGGGGCTGGCAAAAGGCGCAGAAAGCGCACTTTATTGAAGAGGGCATTTTCGATCAAATCCAGCAAGCCAATCGTTAGCAGGTCCATGATTAGACGTTCAAAGTCCGAAGAAGTGACTACGGAAGGGTTGATTGACGTGCATGGCGCTTGTATCCTCGACGAGAGTGGACAAACTAAGATGGTGGTGTGTTGGTAACTGCTGAACGTTCATGGCCCAAAAAAGATTTAGAGTGCTGCCCGGTTTCGGGCTGACGATGGGCTTTACGCTCTTCTACCTGAGCGCGATCGTCCTGATACCTTTTGCCGGGTTGATCATCCGGACGCTTGAGCTTTCGTGGGCGGACTTCTGGCGCCTGGCGACCACCGCTCGCGCGCTTGCGGCCTATCGGTTGACCTTTGGCGCCTCTCTAGTCGCGGCCGTGGCCAACGCCATCTTCGGCTCCTTGCTGGCGTGGGTGCTGGTGCGATATGAATTTCCCGGACGCCGTTTCGTTGACGCGATGGTGGATTTCCCTTTTGCTCTGCCTACCGCGGTTGCCGGGCTGACCCTGGCAAATCTTTTCGCCGCCAACGGTTGGCTCGGGCAATACCTCGTGCCGATGGGTATCAACGGGGCGTTTACACCTCTGGGCGTCGTCATTGCGCTCACCTTCGTGGGCTTGCCGTTTACGGTCCGCACGCTCCAGCCGGTACTGGCGAATCTTGAATGTGAAGTGGAGGAAGCTGCTGCGACGCTCGGCGCAGGCCGTCTGCGCACGTTCTTGAGCGTCATTGCCCCTTCCTTGCTGCCGGCGGTGCTCACCGGGTTCGCCCTGGCCTTCGCCCGGGCGATCGGTGAATACGGCTCGATTGTCTTCATTTCCGGCAACCTGCCGTTCAAGACAGAGATTGCGCCCTATTTGATCGTCATGCGCCTGGAAGAATACGATTATACAGGCGCGATCGCGATGGCGGTCGTGTTGTTGGTGTTTTCTTTTCTATTGCTTGGGGCCATTAATCTCATCGAACGATGGTCGAGCCGGTTTCAAAACTAATTATGAGTGGAGCTGTGTCAATAAACCATGGCGCAGGGCTGAAGCGGTCCCAAAGGGCGACCGAGGAATCGCCGGTCGTGAAGTGGACGCTCATCACCCTCGCGCTCGGGTTTTGTTTTGTTTTTCTGCTGTTGCCCCTCCTGAATGTTTTCGCACAGGCCTTGAGCCACGGCTGGACTTGGTACTGGAGTTCTTTGGCGCAACCGGATTCCTGGTCGGCGATTCGTCTAACGCTCCTGGTGGCGGCGTTGAGTGTGCCATTGAATGTCGTGTTTGGGCTGGCGGCAGCCTGGGCGATTGCGAAGTTCGAGTTCCGCGGGAAGCTCCTGTTGATCACCC
>JBAXTC010000053.1:0-19347 GCA_037130375.1 Verrucomicrobiota bacterium
CCGATCATTAATACCAGCGTGAACGCCAACCCGGTGCCGAGCGACGGGAAGTCCATCATGCAAGTTTTCACGGGATTCAAGAAGTACAATGCGACCCGGATGCTGCTGGGCATCCGCGACAACGGCATCAATGAAACTGTGGCGCACAACACCAACCTCGCCAATGCTTATCCCGACCGCTCGTTGCAATGGATTGATGCCGAAACGGGCAACCCGCTCGGCACCGCGCTGGTCATCAACTACGCGTCCGGCACGGTGGGCGACGACAGCAACCTCAACATGGCTTTCGGCGTCTCCGAGGATGGTGTCCTGTACGTCGGCGTCGGGAACTCCATCCGGCGTTACGCGCCCAACGGTGGCGGGTTTGCCGCGCCAACTGCGGCATTCAGCGCCTCCACTGGCCTGGGCTCCTACCCGGATAAGCTCCAGTTCTCGGAATTTCGGGTCAGCGGCAGCGGGGCCGGCACCGTCATCGTAATCGGCCATCGAAACTGGTACGGCAGCACCGATCGCATTCTGACAACCACGGACGGGTTGACATTCACCGAAGCCTCGGCCATGCCCACCGGCGCCGGCATCAGCAGCGTCGTGTCGGATCCGTCCGGGACCGGCGACAACGTGATCTTCAAGACCGGCTATCCCGCGACCAGCAACGGCATTGACTCGACGATGAACCGCCGTCGCCAGAGTGGCGGCACTGGCGATTTTCTCGCTGATTCCTGCCCGGTCGAACAGGTGGATAGGAGCACCATCAGCAACAGCGTGGATCAGGTTTACCGGACGTACTTCCTCACGGACGTGCAGGCGCTCTCCGGCCAGGGTTGGGTGCTCGCCTACAGCACCCCCAGCTTCCGCACGTTCGATAACCCCACCGTCCAGGATTATCTGAAGGGCAATTCCCCTGATCCCATGCCCTACCAACCCGGCTGGCTAGCCGTCCACGACCAGCTTTCCGGCGAGGTCCGCGGCCTGCGCAAGCTCAATGTCACCGAAGCGCTGAACGTGCTCCCCGGCACGCAGGCTCCGCCAATCGACTTCTACGCCGGCTGGTACTGCTATGCCATCCCGCAGGGCGGCGTGGAGTTGTACCCGGTGCTAAACGCCGCGAGTGAAGTTGCGGGAGTCGAAATCCTCTGGTGGAGCACCACGTATGGGTTTGGCCGTTATTGCATTGATACGCCGCCCGCCGCGAGCCATTTGCGCTATGCCAAGGTCAGCAACGGTCTCAAGTTCGAATGGAACGGCGCCGGTGTGCTGCAAAGCGCCAGCATTGTCAACGGCCCCTATGCCGATGTCATCGGGGCTCGCTCAGGATACGTTAATACTGGGTCGGCTCAGCAGTTCTTCCGCTTGCGCTTGCAGTAGGAGTTGCTTGAGCTGGTTTTATTGAAGACTCGCACAAAGCCGCTTGGTGGACCGTCATGGCCACCAAGCGGCTTCTTGCTGCGCGGTTCATCAGCCGCCAAGGCATGTATCTGAATTCGGACGTGACGGGTTTTCAAAATGAGCTGACAAATTGCATTTTACTAGTTACCCATTACCGATTACTTACCCATTATGAATCGACGCTCTTTCTTCACTGCGACGGCCTGTCTGGGAGCCGCCGCCGCCCTTGGCGCTGAAACCCCGGTGCGCCAACCCGCCAATGGAGTTGGCAAGAAACGCATCAAGCTCGGGCTGTGTAGCTACTCCTATTGGCACTTTCGCGACCCGAAAGTATCCGTGGAGACCGTCATAGAGAAAGCCGCCGAGTTTGGCGTCAGCGGCGTCGATATTCTCCATCGCCAGATGGACATTCCGGAAAAAGAGCCTTTGACGGCCGGGCACCGCGGCTACCTGCAAAAGCTCAAACGCCATGCCTTTCGCAACGGCATCGATCTCGTCTGCCTTTCCATCCACCAGAATTTCGTCCAGCAGGATCCCGCTGAACGCAGGAAGCAAGTCGAGCATACCCACAAATGCATCGAGATTGCCTATGAGCTTGGCATCCCTTGCGTCCGGCTCAACTCCGGCCGCTGGAACACCATCAAGGACTTCGACGACCTGATGAAGGCCCGTGGCCTTGAGCCGATCCTGCCCGGTTGCACCGAGGATGACGGCTTCAAATGGTGCATCGAATGCATCGAAAAATGCCTTCCCAAAGCCGAGCAATGCGGTGTGGTCTTGGCGCTGGAAAACCACTGGGGCCTGAGCCGCACGCCCGAAGGCCAGCTCCGGCTCATCAACGCCATTCCCTCTCGCTGGCTCGGTGCCCTCATGGACACCGGGAACTTCATGGAAGAGCCATACGATAAGCTCAAACAGATCGCGCCCAAGACTGTTTACGTCCAAGCCAAGACTTATTACGGCGGCGGCGAATGGTACACGCTCGATTTGGATTACGGGCGCATCGCCAAAATCCTCTTCGACGCCGGTTACACCGGCTACTGTTGTCTCGAATTCGAGGGCAAAGAAAACCCCGATACTGCCGTGGCCAGGAGTTTCGAGGTGCTGCGCCAAACCATTGGAGCCTGATTGGCGGGCGTTTGTTGTCGTGAAAGCCTCTATTGTGCGTGGCAAGGTTTTGAAATCAGCGGACATCGGTCCAAGTCTGTTCCGGGGCGGTGGCGGCGCTTCCCCAGGGTTCACGCTTATCGAGCTGCTGGTCGTCATTGCCATCATCGCCATTCTCGCCGCGCTGCTGTTGCCGGCGCTGGCCAAGGCCAAACAAAAGGGGCAAGGGGTCGCCTGCGTTAACAACTTGCATCAGATGTCCATCGCCAGCCAGTTGTATGCTGATGACTTTAACGGAAGGTATTGCCTGACTTTCCAGGTGCCGGGCGACAATTCTTCGCCTATCAGAGGTGGTCGGAGGGCTTGGTTTAATTTCCTCATGCCCTACCAAAAGACAACGAACCTTCTCCTTTGTCCTGTCCGCAGCAAAATCTTCAATGAGTTCATCAATGAGTACCCCACGGGCCCCGATGATATGGGAGTCTCGAACTACGGCATGAACTTCCGCGTTGGCGGCTGCGATTTTGCCCCCTGGCCTTACTCGCAGTGGCCGGGCGTGCGCGGGGTTCTTCCCAAACCCGCCGGCCTGGCTTACCTAACCGATTCCGGCACCAAACCGAAGAATACCACGAATCCGCTCCTGTGTGTCACTGAAGCCACCCCGGAAAAACCTGGCTGCTGGATACTCCACGACCCGGGCGACGATGCCCCGGACACCGGCGGCGTCGCTGGGGACGACCCAAACTGGGGTGGCCCGAGGCCGCGCCACAACGGGCGCAGCGCCATTGCTTTTCTGGATGGGCACACAGAGAGCCTGAAACCGTCGATGTGGTATTGGAGCCTCACGCCTTGGCTGCAGCCGAAAAAGGGGGGATCGTGATGAGCCATGAAAACGAACTCCCCAATCCTACCATAAGCATGTTCGATACCACAAGCGAAGTGGGCGGCCGCAAGGAAAACACAGCGCGCAAACTCGACCGCATGAACAAGGCGCTGCGCCACCAGGAACCTGACCGCGTGCCGATCGGCGATTTCTTCTGGGGCAGTTTCATCGAGCGCTGGCGGCAGGAGCTGGGCCTGCCCGGCGATGCCAACCCTTATTACTATTACGACCTGGACTGGATCGTCACGGTGCCGAACATGGATCCGTGGATTCGTCCGTTCGAGACGCTCAGCGAAACGCCCGAGGAAGTGGTGGTGAAGACGGGCTTCGGCGCGATCCTGCACAAGCATTTCGAGTTTCCGATGCCGGAGATGCGGGGCTGGGAGACCGACACGTTCGAGAAGTTGGAGCAGGCGCGCTTCGATGACCCGCGTGACCGGCGGCGTTTCTTCGCCGCGGGCGACAACCAAATCGCGGGAGTGGGCGACGGGTTCCAGCGGAACTCGGCCGCGTGGATTGAAACCGTAAAATCGCTGCGGCCGGACTTTCCAGTGTATGGGAGCATGATCGAAGTGAGCGAGTGCCTCACGCGGCTCATTGGCCAGCAGAACACCTTGATGTGGATGGCGGAATACCCCGAGCGGATGGGCGCGATCATCAACCGCATCGGCGCGTTCTATCTCGAGATGGCCAAAGCCGAGATCAAGGCAGGCGCGAGCCTGCTCGACGGGTTTGTGATCTGGGGCGATGTCGCCTACAAGAAATGCACTTTCATGTCGCCGCGTTACTGGCGAGCGTTTTTCAAACCGTGGGTCGCCCAGATTGCCACCCACGCCCAGGCGCATGGCCTGCCGGTCATCTACCACGGCTGCGGCAATGTGAAGGCGATTTTCGCCGATTACATCGAGATGGGCATCGATGCTTACAACCCGCTCGAAGTGAAAGCCGGCATGGATGTCTTGGAGTTGCGCAGGCAATATGGCCATCGCATCGGGTTTTGCGGCAACAGCGATATTCAAGTTTGGGAAAGCGGTGACCGTGCCGCCATCCGCCGCGAGGTGCTGCGCAAGCTTAACGCGGCCAAAGGGGGCGGGTTCATCTTCCAAAGCGATCACTCGGTCAGCAGCGCTGTATCCGGACATACCTACGACTACATTGTGAAGTTGGTGCGCGAACACGGAACCTATCCGGTTCAACTTGGCGAATTTGAGGAACAACCTTGAGAGCGATTTTGCCATTCATCCTTTCCATTCTGCCCGGGTTGGCGGCCTCTGCGGCGGTCGCAGCATCTCGCGACGCCTCCAATGTGGCATGGAATTCACCCAGCGCGAATCACCACGGCTCGCTGCCTCTCGGCGACGGCGACATCGCCATTAACCCGTCGCTGACCAGGGATGGCGAGCTGTCCTGCTGCATCAGCAAGACCGACTCGCGGAACGTCAAATGAATCCCATTGTCCCCAATCCCATTCTCGGGGTTCTCCTGCACGGGGTTGGGGCCTGTTTCGCCGCGATATGCTACACCCCGCAGAAGCAAGTCAAGCGATGGTCTTGGCAGACCTACTGGCTCACTCAGGCTGTCTTCTGCTGGTTCCTCCTCCCCATAATCGGCGCGCTGCTAACGGTCACGGACCTGGCTGCAGTCCTGCGCGAGGCCCCTCGCGGGGCCATGCTCAATTCATTTCTCCTCGGCGCAGCTTACGGGGTGGGCGGGACGGCGTTTGGGATTTCCATTCGTTACATCGGGTTTTCACTCACCTACGCCATTGCGGTCGGACTGTCGAGTGTGCTCGGCACATTGATCCCGCCCCTGGTTAAGGGAACGCTGGGACCGACGCTGCAGAAGCCCGGGGCGGTCTGGATTATGGCTGGCATTGTGATCGGCACCGCCGGCATCGCACTGGCGGGAACCGCCGGCAGAATGAAGGAGCGCGATTTGAGCCGGCAGTCGGGCCGGGGCGAGTTCTCACTGATGAAGGGCCTCTTGCTTTCTCTGCTCGCGGGTGTTCTGTCGGCCGTGTATGGTTTCGCCCTGGAGGCGGGGGAACCGATCGCCGATGTGGCATCGGCTCATGGCGCGGGTGTGTGGCGCGGAAACGTGGTTTACATCTTCGCCAACACCGGCGCATTTCTTACCACCGCGATTTATTGCCTGTACTTGCACGTGCGGCACGGGACCCTCGGCGAAGTCATCGAGTTGCCTGCCGGCCCCGGCAAAGCCAGCCTGGCGGTTAACTGGCTGATGGCCGTGTTGACCGGGCTGTTGTGGTATGGCCAGTTCTTTTTCTATAACCTCGGCCATGTGCGAATGGGGGCCTACAAGTTCACAAGCTGGGCGATTCACATGATCATGCTGGTGCTCTTCAGCAACCTTGTGGGCATCGCTCTCCGCGAATGGCGCGCCTGCGGGCGCTGGACCCACCGCACTATCGCGCTGGCGCTGCTGGTGCTCGTTGCGGCCGTGTTGCTGCTGACTTTCGGAAATCACATCGCTGAGCTCGCTCCCAACTGAAATACAAACCATGAAACGCTATGCCATGATAATCGGCCTGCGCGCCGATAAGCTCGAAGAATACAAGCGGCTCCACGCGGCCGTATGGCCGGACGTGCTGCGGCGCATCCAGCAGTCTCACATCCAGAACTACTCGATCCACCTGCGCCAACTCGATGATGGACAACATTACCTCTTCAGCTATTTCGAATACACCGGCAACGACTTTCAAGCCGATATGGCCGCGATGGCCGCGGACGAAACCACCCAACGCTGGTGGGCCGTCTGTAAGCCGTGCCAAAAACCGATTGATGGCCGCGCGCCGAATGAATGGTGGGCCGGCATGGAAGAAGTCTTCCACTGCGACTGAACCGTGTCGCGCAGCCGAAAACCTCTTGCGGCCGCCCGGTTGTGGAATCTCAGGGACCGGCCTTAATCTGAACGGTCGCCCTGCTTACTCTTGGGGATAAACCAGGATGCGGTCATGCACCAGCACGATAAGGTCGTTCTTGCCGTCGCCGGTGACATCCGCAACGGCTGCTTCGCGCGGCTCGGGAAAGTCATTCCGTCGGCTACGGAACGTGCGCTCTTCAAAAACCTGCCAGCGATTGGCCGGCACCAGTTTGCGGTTGGCATCAAAGATCACCAGGTCCAGATAATTCCTGGCCGTCTCGAGAAACACCAGGTCTTTGCGGCCATCATTGTCCAAATCGCCGGTGACAACATCGGTCAGCCGGCCGTTCTTAATGGGTGTTTCGTAGCTGTCAAGCTCGGTCAGTTCCCAAGCCTGACCGCTCAAAGGCATGCACGCGACAGCATTCAAACCCAGGAACGAAATCGCATTAGTCTTGGGGCCGCCCATCATGACCGGTTGGATGGTGGTGAAGTCGGACACGGGCAAAGGCAGGTTGCGCACGACCCGCCAGACGCCGACGCTGTCACGCTCGCACAAAGTCAGGGCCTTGCGTTCGGTATCGAGCAGGAAAAGCGCGGGGATGGCATTGGTGCCCGCGGGAACCGTGGCCGCGCCGACAAGGCGCGAGTTGCTTCCCGCGCCGTTAATCTGTTCCTTCACGCTAAAGGTCCATCCTCCCGGGTTGCTCGAGTTTGGCGTCGGCCCCTCCCGCTTTAACACGACCGCGCGCAGGAAGTTCTTCTGCGGCAATAGCAGTTCCGGCTTGCCGTCGCCATCGACGTCGGCGGTGCTCATCCAGGGTTGCTCAAGCGCCCCTCCGGGTGGCGCCACGTCCAATTCTTCAAAATCCTTCCCCGGCACCTGGCGCAACACTTTGATCTTTTCATAGGGCATTAGCATCACCAGATCGGTCAGTCCATCCTGGTCGGCATCCTGAAAGGCGAGCGTGGTGGGGTTGGATTTGAAATCCCTGCTCAGCCGTTGTGTTTTGGTCTTGCCGTCGGCCGTCCGCACCACCAGCAGACGCCTGGCCTCCTGACTGCCCTTGCCTTCCTGTTCGACGATGACGGCGAGCACAGGTTGGACCCCGGCCTGGAGTTTGCCCGCTGCGATTGCCAGTGGCCTGCCTTCCAGCGAAATCAGCGTGGGAAATGGCAGCCGTTGCTTTTCGTCCAGGCGCGTCACCCCCACCTGCCGCTCATCAGCGCTGAGCATGAAGATCTCCGGCTTGCCATCGTCGTTCCAGTCCGCGATTGCCAGATCGCTGATGCCGGCGAGTGTCGGGAACGTTTTTGGGGCGGCCAGCGAACCGTCTTCTTGCTGGAGGTAAAGCGAAATCTGGCCGCTTTCCGGCTCGGAGACCAGCAAGTCCGGCAGGCCGTCGCCGTTCACATCAGCCCACAATAAACCGCGCCGGGCCTTGTCGGTCCTGGTCAGCGGCAGCACCTGGAACTGGCCCTGGCTGAATGACCCCGAGAGGGGCTCGGCCGGCTTGCGTGTGAACTCTGAAATCTGCGCCCGGCCCGAATTCTGGGCGATGGTAATGATCTGTGTCTTCTTGTTCTCTTCCAGGTTGTCCGCCCAGTAGGAGCGAATCGGGACCGAGGTGAAATAGATTTCCAGCCCCAGCTCGCCGTCCGGCTTCTGCAACCGGAAGCGGAACGGATTCCGGTCCTCCCAATTGACCAGCAACAGATCACTCCGCCCGTCGCCATCAATATCGACCACCTGGACCGATTTAACCGCGCCTGAGAACGGAATCTTCTGCGGCTCGCCGAGGGTGTGGCCATCCTTTTGGGGCAGGAAATATGTGAAATTCTCCCCCAACAGCACCAAGTCGGTGCGGCCATCGCCGTTCAAATCGCCGGCGCAGAGCGCATTGGCCGAAAGCTGCCCGTCCTCGATGGGCCAGCGCTTGGGAAGGCTCCATCCATTGGTGCCACGGTTGTAGAGCACGACCAATTCTTTGGGCTCGCCATAATAGGCGATGTCCGGCCGGCCATCGCCATCCAAGTCCGTGACAACCAGCGAGAAAATTCGTTTCTCGGAGGCGATGGACTCGATCCGGAACCGGGAATCCGGCGGCAAATCGTTCAGTTCACGGCTGCCTATCGGTTTGAGCTTCGGGGGCAAATTGGTTTTGCCGGTTTGGTTGTACAGCAGGTTTATCCTGGAACGAGCGTTGTTCACCACAATCAAGTCGTTCAAACCGTCGCCGTCGAGGTCGGCCACATGCAGTTGGGTGATTTGATTCTCGATGGGGAAAATCTCAGGGCCGGTGAAGCCGAAACGGTTGGTGCCGGCGTTCGCCGCCAGGCAGCCCGCCGCGAAGCTTGCGGCTGCAGCCAAAACCGTGCTCCGACAAATCCGACGCCTGAACGAAATCATAGTATCAATCGTAATGGAACATGCCGAGATCACGATGGGTTGGAAAGAATATTCCTTCTGAACTTGACTTGCCCCTGGTTCCCTCCAAAGTGCCCTCGCATTGCTGCAAGACTGAGCCGTCCGATTTTTTCAGTGGCGGAATTGTCGTACTGGCACGATAGTTACTTGCATGGGTCAGCGACAGCAAATCCAGGAACAATCTTATGAAACTTAGCATCAGTCGAACAGACGTGTGGGCAACGACCATTGATGATCGCCCGGGCGGGGTGGCTGACAAACTCGAGGCGTTGGCGGCAGCAGGCGCGAATCTCGGGTTCATTATCGCGCGCCGCATGCCGGAACAGCGAGGCAGCGGGGTCTTATTCGTCACGCCGATCAAGGGCGCCAAACAGGTGAAGGCCGCCGAGAAATCCGGTTTCCAGAAAACAGAGAGCATCCACTCCGTCTGCGCCGAGGGCATCGACAAACCCGGGATAGGCGCCAGAATTACAAGCGCCGTCGCCCAGGCAGGCATCAATCTCCGCGGGATCTCGGCCGCTGCCATCGGCAAACGCTCCGTCACTTATCTGGCGCTGGACACCGCCCAAGAGGCTGCGAAGGTCGTCGGCATTCTGAAGAAGCTGGTTTGAGGGCGGCACCCAACCAACCCCGGAATTGAGCGTAGCAGCGAAGGCGGGAAGGCACGAAAAGCCGAGCCTTCAGACTTAGTTCGGATTTCGGGCTTCGGGCTTCGGATTGCCCACCGCCGGGTATCCGACCGCTTGGGCAAGGATGATCTTCTGGTCGGACGTGAGTTTCATGGCGGCGGCAAGCGGTGCCCGGTCCAAATCAAACACCACCGTCGCCAGCCCTTCGGAAGCACAATAGAGATAAATGTTCTGGCTGATGCAGCCGGTATCGATTCCTGCGTAGAAAAGCCGCTGGTCGGGTTTCGCCTTAACGAGGCGCGGCAGATCGGCGACGAAGATGAGCACTACCGGTGCTTGCTTTAGAAAGGGTTGACCGCTGATCCGGGAACGGATGTCTTCCCCCAGCACCGGCTTCAACTGATGCGGTTTTGCTTCATAAAGGTAGAGACCATCAGCCAGAGCGACGTAAATGTCCACTTCCTGGGAATTCATCGCCGAAGGAGCGGTGCGCTGCCCGGTTTCAGCCCGGTTTATACCGAAACCGGCCCATAGCACGTTAGCCAGCGCCTGGGTCGGCAGTTGGTCAGGCTTGAACTCCCGGGTCGTTCGCCGCTGCTTGAGCGCTTGCATAAGCGGTTGGCCGCTTTCAGTCTGCGGCGCCGGCAGAGGAATGAGCTTGAGTTCCTCACCGGCCAGTAAACCTGCGCTAAACGCCAGGATCAAAATCGCCGGGCAAATCGCGCCATCAAGTTTCGTTCGTATCATCGTCACTCCAGTATCCACAAATGCCGGCTTTGAAGCAACAGTCCCCACCACCAGGCCAAAAGTACTCCACCGCGCAAGAAGAGGTACACCGACAGAGTTCCGAGGGCCAATCTGGAAACCAGAAGTCCCAACAACAACGCCGACGGCAGCGGCGTTGGTGAAGAATGGTTCTTGACCGCCATGACAAAGACTCCAAACAGGACGGTCAGAATAGCCGCCATCCCCATGCTCTGAAACAATCTCATGCACCAGGCATAAGGCGCGAATACCAGGTAGAGCTGAGTGAAGGACAGAGTGAACAGTGTCAGCGCCATCCATTGGAAGAGCGTCTTCGGATAATCCTCGGGTGTTCTGAGGCGGAGAGCCGGATCGAGCCAGACGTGCAGGAGAATGGCAATACCCAGACCCGATAGCGTCGCCGTGACGAAAGGCCCGAGCCCCACTTTGAAGGTGAATACCGGCCGGTGCGTATATTTCGTGTGCCATGCGAACACGAACGCCCAGAGCACGATGCCGCACAGGAACAGCACCGCCTCCAAATACCAAAGAAAATAAGGCCGATTGAGCCAAAGTGACAGGCGGGGAAAACAGGCGATGGAAGAAATGAGCGCTGCGGTTCCTGCCGATTTGAGCACTTCGGGTTGCGCCAGCGATCGCATGGGCAGGGTCTAATATGCCGGTCAGGGAAAGGAACAGCCAAAATGTCGATGCCCGCTAAATACGCGAAATGACGCGAAAAGGAATCCGATTCCGAATCTTCCTCTTTGAAAGTTTCATGGCTATATCGCCTTCCGTGGTATGCGCGCGGTAAACAAGTTGCGCTCATGGTCCGATTCCAGTTCCAGGTCCGGAACTGCCGCGAGCGCCCGTCGAATGCCCGTGCCGATGCCTCGATAGGGCAGTTCGCCGCCTTTGGTTGCGAAAGAGGCGATCAATGGGTTTCGGATGACTGACACGCCGTTGCGGATGTTTTCGACGGTGAGATTGTTCGGGAGAGAGCCGGGGCTGATCAGTTCGATGCGATTGTCGAACAGCATCACCCGCCAAGATGCGGAGATAAAGTAGTCACGGTGCAAGAGCATATTGACAACAAGCTCTTCCAAAGCAGCCAGCGGCACTTCCAAATCTCCTTCCGTGTTGATCCCTTTGTCGCCCTGAAGTCGTCGTAAATTGCGCGTGAGAAAGGACATCGTGTCCTTGTGCAAAACCCGCAGGCAGCCCTCGATGTCCTGGCTGTCCCGGTATTTGTTGCCGGCAGCATCGTTGCCGACGAAGGCAACGGCCTTGACGACGAAGGCGGGACGATGCCGTTGAGGCTCCCGCCCGAAGATCATGAGTCCGGCAAGATTGAGCGTTGCTTCCCGGGCCAGCCTGAGATTGTTCAGCAGGCGGCCTAACGAAAGGCCATCCCGATCGAGCGCCTTATCGAGTGGTTCCCCGTGCAGTTTCTCGAAGAACCGGCTGAAGTGCTCCAGGTCCATGTCGCCGGTTGTGGTTCCCTCGACAGGAACCTCGTCCGCGTGAACGAGATCGGCGCTTTGAAGCATTCGCTGAACTTCCTCGCGAGAAGTGACCCTGCGCTTGTCCGCCCCCGACTTCACCCAGAACACACCATTGTTGTCGGCGTATGGCTTGGAGATGCCCTCCTGGACGGTAACGATCATGACCAACTGCCCGCCGACAGAGATATTCTCGGTTATGGGGTTGACCGAGGGGCGAACGAGATTGGTTGCCGTGTTGGAGACCAGTTGATTGATCCGGCGGATGTCGTCGGCAGAAAGCCCTGTCACCGTCCCGTGGTCGTTGACTCCAATGACGATCATGCCGCCCTTGGTGTTGGAGAACGCTACAAGGTCACCCGCTACTGATTCGGGGTTCGTAATGTTCTGCTTGAACTGGTGGCGGCTATCCTCGCCGCGGGGAAGGATTTCAGTGGCTAGTTCTATTGCTTCCATAGTTGGTAAATCTCCTTTCGTCGGGCGAAGGCTTCGTGACCACCTTCCATGATGGACACAATCGCTTTCTGAATACCTGGATCGTCTATACTGCCCACTTTGACATCACCATGCCCGGCGGCAAAAGAGCACGCGCCCACTTGCTCGGCATCGCCCAGAACAGGGAAGTTTGCATTGTGCGTGGCGAAAATAAACTGAACGTCCGTCTTCAGAACCCGGATAAGTTTGATCACGTCCTTGAAAATCGTTTGGTTGTCCAGATCGTCTTCCGGCTGGTCGATGATGATCACGTCATTGTCGCGTTGGCTCAGGATAAACAAGATGAGTGCCGATGCGCGTTGGCCGAGCGAGTGGTCGCGAAGCGCCATTCCGTGATACTCAATGGTGAAGCGGTTCGGGATCTGCCACGTCAGCAACCCCGCCTTGGCATCGTTGAAGTGCTTCCTGAAAACCTCGCCTGAGTCCCCCATGCCGCCACAAAGGGCAGCGAGTGCCGCATGGACGGACGCAAAATCGGCGTGCTGCCGTACTATGCCATCCAACGTAGCCTCCCGCAAGCGACTCCCACGAACGTTCGCCTTGAGTTGCTCCAGGAATGCGTTTTTGTCGCCCTTGTATTCTGCCGTGATGCGCAGGGCTGTCTGGCCTTCGTTAAGCTTCTTGATTTGCGCTTCGATCTGCTTGAACTCCTGGTGCCAAAGCTCCGATAGCCCCTTCAGTTCCTTCGTAAGATCGTCCTGCATGGCAACCTTGCGCGCCTTGCCCTTGGCGATTTCGTCAATCGCCAATTTAGCCTTCTGCAGGTCGGCGTTGAGACTGACAAAGTCGTCGGGGCGGACGGAGACGCTTCCCTGTTCCTGCAACTGGGCGCTCAACCGTCGTTCTATGGCGGCAAAGTCCTCCTTCAACGCATCGCGGCGACGCTCCAACTCGCTGAACTTCGCGTGCAACGACTGCACTTCCTGCCTCGATTCCGCCAGAAGTTGCCGGCCCTTTTCGGGCAGTCGGAGGATACGCGCGAAAATATCGTTGAACTCGTTCATCAAATCGGCGTTGCCCCGCGATTCAATCCGCCCGTGCGCAGACAACTCGGCTTCCTGCGCGCTCAAAAAGCCTTCCAGCGCGCGAACAAACGATTCGGCCGCATCGACAGTGCGACGCGCATAAGTCACGTCAGCATTGAAATCCACATGCCGCCGCAATTGCTCCTCGACCCCGTGCTGGCGAAACAATTCCAGTTTGAACTCCGCGTCCTTGCGCTTGGTCTGGTATTCCTGTTCCAGAGCATCCAGATCTTTCAACTTGTCCATGTTCGCGAGAACATCGATTACCCGTTGCTTCTGGGCCACGATTTCCCGACGCGTGGAGTCCTGTCGCGCACCGAGCAGCTTCTCCATTAACTCGCGCTCAAAGCCTTCACCTTTGGGAACCAGTTCCTTTTGGCCGAAAAACAGCGGCTTATTGACCACGGACTGTGTGCTAACGCCAGGTCGTAATTGGTCTTCGACATACACACCTGCGCTATCATTCAGGATGCGACGAACTTCGCAAAGTCTGCCTTGGACGTCCTGGGCTTCCACGATCACCTTCCCCCCGCTCTGCAACGCAAAACGCACCAAGTCTTGCTTGTACTTCCAGTCAGCAACCGTCTCGTCACAAGGCATCTCCAATGCATAGCGCAGCGCCTCCAAAACTGCGGACTTCCCGCTTCCCCGAATGCCGATCAGGCAGTTAAGTTGATCGGAGAAATCGAAGCGTTTCCCATCCAGAATCCCGCCCTCGAATCGAATGGAACGTACCCATGAATGGGGCTGGCGGCTTGGCTCACTCGGGGCTGCCCGATCCGCGTCCGGCTTCAGGGCAAACTGGACCGCCTCGAATGTGAAAGCGCCGATCTTGATGAATGTCTTCTCGCCTCGCCCGATCTCGGCCATTGCTTTCGGGTCAGAACCTTCGACTTCGACATGAGGAAAGACCAGCAAGTAATCTCGATGGAACTTGTCCAACTCCCGAATCGTCTCGAGCAGGTCATGGTTCGAACGGGCATTGCTGTTATCGTAATTTGCCTGTCCGCCGAAAGTAACGCCAAGGAAACCGTTGACGTAGTCCATCTGCTCTTGATTCGTAATCCAGTCTTCGCGGAAGACAATCAGCGTGTGAACCCCATTGGCCCCGTCCTTGACGGATAGCTCTACGCCAGGCAGAAGATAAATGTCCTCCTTTCCGGCCGCCTTCCGTAGCATTATGAACTCATCGAGATCGAACTTGTTGTGGTTTGTGATGACGCCGACGCGAATATCCGCCTGCTTGAGAGCGGCCACATACTTGGACACGAAATCGCACTCCTCACCAGTGTCCGCGAACTCCCAATCGCGGCGGGTGTGCAGGTGACAATCCGCTCTTACCCAGCGGCTGCCGTGAGTGAAAAAACTCGATTGTTCAGGCATGATTAGCTCTTTCCTTCAACTCAGTATTCTATCATGGACGCGGTGGCCATCTTCGGCGAACACAGCGAACGATTCCCCGGTAAAGTCGCGTACTCGTATGATGCTGGGCTCGCTCATTGCGGCACCTCAGGTTGACTCATGGGATGCTCACCCCGCACTTGGTGGCAATGACTGTGGCCAGTTTCTTGAAGTCCTCGTAGCAATCCTGCACGGCGTAGATATGTCCCCCGAGCGCACCGTCGGCAGCCTTGAGATGGAACATCGGTTTCAAGACTTCCTGCGCCATCGGCATTAGACTTCGATAGTGCTTGAGCACCGCAAGGCACTGGGAATCCTCCCCGACGGAAGGAATTGTGCCATCATCCTCGTCGAGCACCTCTTTGCGATAGACGCTCGGGATGCGCTGCATCCATCTTTGGTATGCTTTGACGGGCCGGTCCGCCCGTGCGGCGTGCTGCATCACGATATACCCGGCGGGAGAAATGTCGGCGGCGGGCAGATCGAGGGCAAGGTCAGCCGGGCGGCGGGCGAGCCGGGCTTGCCATTCGCTGCGCCACTCGCGAAGGGTCGGACCGAGGTTCCTCAGCCCTTGCAACGAGAAGAGGTCCGGGGCCAAAGGAACCACCACATAGCTGGCCGCGATGATGGCTGCTCGATTGATAGCCCCAAGATTCGGCCCGACGTCAATCAGCACCAACTGCGCACCCGTGGCTTGTGCTGCCTTGAGGATGACCCGGTGAAAAGCCGACTCGGTACGGAATGCCGCCTCGTCCCGGCTCAAACATTCCGGCCAGGCAGACGAGAGCTTCGCTTCAAAGCGGGACAGCCCCAGGTCGCCAGCGAGCAGACCCAGATTGCTCGTGATCTGCTCAACATGGGGATCCTTGATGTCACCCAGCCCGCGAAGCATCGGCGCAACTGCACCGAGGATGCTTTCAGGATGGTCGCCATCCGGCCAGAGAGCCTCAAGTCGTTCCTCGCCCAGAGACATCGCCGTCAGATTGGCTTGCGGATCCAGGTCCGCTGCAATCACCGAGATGCCAAGATCGGCGTACATCCATGCGAGGTGATAGACCAGCGAAGTCTTGCCGATACCACCCTTGTTGTTGAAGAAGGCAATGGTCTTCATAGCTTCCTCCGAATTGTCGCCAGGAACTGGGTCGGCTCGTCCGTGATGAACTCGGCCGGTGGACTGCCGTTCTTTCTTAACGCATCCTGAGATCGAACAACGCCCCGGCCGTAGGCGTTGACGTAGCCAAGCGTGGACATGGCCTCGGCGATGACCGGATTTCTATAGTCTGTCTGGCGCGGAAAATTCTCCGCTGATGCCATGCCATAGAGACCACCCGGATTCTGAATCTCGACCCGATCGTCGTACCAATAAAACCGAACCGGGGCATTCGATTCGTACGATCTGTGCATGACCGCGTTCCACAACAGCTCGCGAATAGCCACCGGCGGATAATCCGTCTCGGCGCGCTCCCGCAGCGGGGATTCCGCCACTGGATAAGTTTGGATCGGCAGCGAAAGAAAACCCTGTAGCTCGCGCAAAACCGTCAGAAGATCGCCCGTGAAACGCTTGGCGTCCCTCGGTTCGTCGGACATGGTTGTTCCCGCCCAGCGAACAAACTGCACGTAGGCTCCAGGAACCCAACGCAACGGGTCTTTTGCAAACAGTAAAACACCAGCATGCGTGGGGCAGTCGGCCCCAAGATCGTAGAACCGTAGCGAAGCCAGTTGTTCTTTCACATCGCGGTTATTCTCCTCGATGACCGCCCGATCAATGGCTGCCGTCCGATAGGTGACCAGGAATAAATCCATCACCAAGTCTTCCAATGCGCACCCTCGGCACGGCTGCGCATCGAACGTGCGCATACGGGCAGTCCGCTTTTCACTCAACAGGCGTTCCTCCTGCTCGCTGGCGAACCCCCTTCTGGGGCCCACGCGAATGTGAACACGTCCCTTGTACCGCACCGGGGGCATATCTGCGGGTTGGACTTCGACGACCGCGACATCCCCCCCGGGTAAAACGTGCTTTTGGACGTTCATGGCCGGGATGGGAAGGATATGCCCATTGGATCGATGGGACGCCAAATTCTGCAACAGTTGATCGCTCACGACCAAACCGGATGGATGGCCTTCCGGGGTCACCCCCACAAGAAGGTATCCCGGTTGCCGGCAATTGGGCACGTCGTTCGCAAAAGCGCAGATTGCCTCACAAAACTTGTCTGTATCCGTTGTCGAAATTGTCCGCTCCACACGATCAGATTCGATATCGGCCATCAACGCCTGAAGGTGTTCTTTGGTCAGCATGTCAGTTCTTCTGTCGCAATTGTGATGGGCTTGCTCATGGTTCACGCCTGCAATCTCTTCCACGGATAGCCAGCGTTTGTTCATGTTGTGTTGCGAGTCTTGCCGATCCAGGACGGCTAAACTCAAAAGGCAAAATATCTGCTCAGTTCCTCTTAAACAAGCCAAAGCCGAAAAGAATCAGCAATTCAGCAATTTCCATGAGCTTGGGAATTCATGGTCCGTGAGCAGGTCCAATAACGGTGGCTGTTTTCCTTGTGTCCGGTCTCATCGACGTTCAAGTGCCCTTGCTGGGGCAGCAAGGCCATTAACTGCGCGTAGGGCTGGGCGAAGGCTTGCGCCGGTTTTTGATTCAACGAGCAGTCGGTTCTTGCGCGTGCGGACTGGGGAAGGTAGGTTGAGGTCAGCGTGGACGCAGCAAACTCGCCGCTCCCCCGCCCATCCGGGACATCATTTTCTGGAACTTGCCCATCTTCTTCATCATCTGCTGCATTTGGGCAAAACGGTTTAACATCGTGTTCAGCTCGGTCACTGAAACGCCGCTGCCCTTGGAGATGCGTTGACGGCGGCGTGCGTTGAGGATATGCGGATTCCCCCGCTCCTGCAATGTCATCCCGCAAATCATCGCTTCCATCTGACGGAATTCTTTTTCCTGTTTGGTCAGGTCAGCCCCTTTAAGCGCTTCGGCCCCGCCCGGCAGCATGCTGACGATCGATTCCAGCGACCCCATCTTCTTCATTTGCCGCAGTTGCTCCAGGAAATCGGTCATCGAGAACTGCCCTTTGCGCATTTTCTCTTCCATGCGCTTCGCATCGTCCTGGTCCACCGCTTCCGCCGCCCTCTCCACCAGGCTCACCACGTCGCCCATGCCGAGAATGCGCGACGCCATCCGCTCCGGATGGAAGGGCTCAAACTCGTCCAGCTTCTCGCCGATGCCGACGAATTTAATCGGCTTGCCTGTCACAGCTTTCATGCTCAGCGCCGCCCCGCCGCGGGCGTCGCCGTCCAGCCTCGTCAGAATCGAGCCGGTGATGTTCAGTGCCTGGTCAAAGTGCGTTGCCACGTTGACGGCCTCCTGGCCGGTCGCCGCATCCAACACGAGCAGCGTCTCCTGTGGCTTGATCAGGTCGCGCAGGCAAACCAGCTCCTTGACCAGCAGCTCATCGATTTGCAGACGACCGGCTGTGTCGAAAATAAGCGTGTTGCGGTTGTTCGCACGCGCAAATTCGAGCGCCTCACGCGCTATCTTGAGCACATCGGTTTCCCCCTTGTGGGCGAAGACCGGCAGTTGCAATTGCCGGCCCAGCGTCTCGAGTTGATCCATCGCCGCCGGCCGGTACACATCCGACGCCACCAACAATGGTGTCCGCCCCTGCTTATGGAGGAGCCGTCCCAGTTTGCCGCTCGATGTCGTCTTGCCGGAGCCGTGCAGGCCAACCATCAGAACACAACTCGGATTGCCGCTCAGTTGCAGGCCCGCATTGGCCGAACCGAGCAAATCCACCAACTCGTCGTGGATGATCTTGATAATCTGCTGGCCGGGTTGGATGCTCGAAATGACCTCCTGCCCGACGGCTTTGGCCTTGATTCGCTCGATGAAATCCCGGGCAACCTTGAAATTCACATCCGCTTCGAGCAGAGCCATCCGCACCTCGCGCAGCGCTTCCCCGACGTTGTCCTCGGAGATTTTTCCGAGGCCACGCAGGTTCTTGAAAGCGTTCTGCAGTTTGCTGCTTAAGGAATCGAACATTTAATTAAACTAAGCCATCAAGAGTGGGTTGACAAGAGCGCGCACTTGGCTAAACTTCCCACTCGCGTTTGGCGTTTGTGGAATTTGCGGTGGGAAGCGGGCTGGTGTTGAAGTGGTTGCGAGAGCTTCCATCAACCCCCAACTTTCAACCAATAACCGTGGTAGGATACTCAAGTGGCCAACGAGGGCAGACTGTAAATCTGCCGGCTAACGCCTTCGATGGTTCGAATCCATCTCCTACCACCACCTTGACCGCGTCCAAGAAAGCTCCTCGGCCTGGGCCGGAGTGAGCGGCGGCTCATGGCCTTCGTCCGCGATGCTTTCCCACAGGCCCCCCCCCAGCCCTGCGGAGAATGGACTGCGGAGAGCATGCAATCCCAGTCATTTCTTGGACTGCTGTTGCCGGGCCGATTTTATTTCCTGCTCCAGCGTGTAACTGCGCGCATGCTTCCAACGGCCCTTTGACCCGCGTCTTTTCCTGGATTTTTCCCGACACCCGACCAGGTGCTTCAAACAATGAAGCCCTCCCGAAGTCGGCTCACCACAGGTTCTGCAGCGCCCCTCTCGCTGCATCCGCAGTTGGTATTTGCGTTGTCGGGAAATCGGCAATGCTGTGAACTCATCTTTGATTGTGTTGTGAATTGCGATGCCGGGATAAAACAGCCTCGGGATGATCTTGTCAATTTCCAGTCAGGTCGGATTCAAGAAATCGTAGCCGCCGACGGGAGTCGGCGCTGATCTCAGTAATTGAGGAAAAGTGCGCCGAGTCCCGTCGGCGGCTACAGATTTGTGGATTCTTGAATCCGCCCTGAGGCGGGGGTT
>JBAXTC010000530.1:0-5658 GCA_037130375.1 Verrucomicrobiota bacterium
ATCCGCCGCACCGCATCAACGTGTTGATGTCCGACTGCCAAGGCTACGAGCAACTGCCTCTTCTCGGCAGCCTGGTGCGCCTCCGGGGCGTGGTGGGTGCCAGCATGAACAACCGGCAACAACTGGAACGGTTCCAGATTTTTGCCAACACTCTCTCGGACGTCACCGTCCTCCGTCCCTCCGGCGCCGATCCGTTCGCGACGCCGTCCCGTGTTATCAGAGACATCAACGCCCAATATTCACGGAGCGGGGCGCTGGGCAACGTCCGGGTTCAAGGTGTCGTGACGCTTTGCTGGCCGGGCCGAGCCTTGTTTATCCAGGACGCCACCGGTGGTCTTGAGGTGCGCACCCAGACGCCTCTGGACGGCTTGGTGCCAGGGACTGCAGTGGATGTGGCCGGGTTTCCCGGATCGGTCCTGGGGGCGCCACTGATCGAAGATGCGCTGATTCGGAAGCTTGGAACAAGAAATGCACCGCCGAAGCCATTGCGTTTGCTGTCCGAGAATCTTCTGCACGGCACTCACGACCACCAACTGGTCGAGATTGATGCCAATTTTCTCGGGCAAACAGACTCACCTTCCAATTGTCTCACCCTTGCGCTGGAAGCCGACAACCGTTTCCTGACCGCCCTGCTGGCCGCTCCCAACCTGCAAGGACCATTGCCGGCGCTGGAACCCGGCTGCCGGGTGCGGCTGACTGGCGTGTGGCGCTCCGAGGCGGGTTCCGACGCCGGTTCTGCCGTCTCCTTGTTCCTGCGCTCACCGATGGACATCAAAGTCATCAAATCTCCCGCGTCGGCGCGAACGTTCGGACTTCAGGCGCTTGCAGCGGCAGCCCTCCTGACCAGCGTTGGCTTGGCCATGTCGTTGTTGTTCATTCAGAAACAGCGTCGCCAAACCGAACATGTGCTTCAACTTCAGAGCACACTCCAGTCGGAAATGCGACAGGGCGAACAGCAACTTCGGCGCTCCATAGAGGAGCGCGAGCGCATCGGCCGCGACTTGCACGACGACATCATACAATCTATCTACGCGGTTGGCCTGAGTCTGGAGGACTGCCGGCGGGTCGTCCGTCAGTCCCCTGACCAGGCAGACACGCGCCTTGCGGCCGCCATTCACACCCTTAACAACACCATCCGCAGCGTGCGGAACTTCATTGCCGGACTCGAACCCAAAGTCCTCAACGGGCGGGAATTCAAGACCGCCCTCAAGTCACTGGCGTTGACCAGCGGCGACAGCCCGACGCAGTTTCAAATTGAGGTGGATCCAGTCGCGGCCAACCGCCTGACCTCCACCCAAGCCACCCAACTTCTCCATATCGCCAAGGAGGCGATGAGCAACTGTCTGCGCCACGCTCATGCCTCCGATGTCACCGTTTCTCTTCACCCAGTCGGTGCCGGCATCCGTCTGGAGATTCACGACGATGGCGGCGGCTTCAATCTCGCTGCTGCCGATGGCACAGGACACGGCCTGCGGAACATGACCGCCCGCGCGCGGCAAATTGAAGCCGATCTGCAAATAATCTCGGCACTGGGCGAGGGTTGCTGTATTGGTGTTATCGTTCCTCACGGGAACCCGAATGAACATCACTGAGACCAAGCCCGTTCGTTTATTGATTGTGGATGACCACCAGGTCACCCGGCTCGGTCTGCGCACGCTGCTCGGGGCCTGCCCGCAGTTCGAGATCGTCGGCGAAGCCGGCTCCATCGCCGAGACAATGGAGGCGGTCGCCCGGCTCAAACCCGATCTCCTCCTCTTGGATGTCCGTCTCCACGACGGCAGCGGCATCGAAGTCTGCCGCCGTCTTCAGCGCATGGACCTCGATACGAAGGTGCTTGTGCTCACGTCATTTGCCGACGATGAGCTGCTCTTCGACGCCATCGCGGCCGGTGCCGATGGCTACCTGCTCAAGGAGATTCACGGAGACAACTTGATCCAAGCCATCCAAGACGTGGCGGCGGGCAAGTCCATCCTGGATCCTGCCGTCACCCGGCGTGTCATGAGCCGAGTGCGCAACCCCCCTTCACCGGCAGCGCAGAACAAACTCGATCTCCTCTCCACACAGGAGCGGCGGGTCGTTGCCCTGGTTGCAGAAGGCAAAACCAACAAAGAAATCGGCCACGAAATGGGCCTCAGCGACAAGACGGTTAAGAACTACCTCAGCAACGCCATGGAAAAACTCAACCTCTCGCGTCGCTCACACGCCGCAGTTCTTTTCATCACTCAAACCCGTCAAGCTTCCCGATCATCCTCCCCGTGAACCGCCCTATCCTCACGCTCCCAGGTTCCCTGGGCCTGGCTGTGCTGGCGCTTGTCTCGTCCGCCGCCGCCCAGAATCTCCTGACCAATAACGCCGGTTTTGAAGCCAACTCCGCCTACTACACTCCCGGCTGGGGCTGGCCTCAAGGCTCGCCGGTTGCCCTGCCCGGTTGGGTGATGACGCTGGACCCCGCTGGCGACGGCTACGCCGGGGCCGCCAACAACCAATCACCGCTAGACATCGAGGGTGCCAACTTCGGTTACATCTACAGCGGCACCGGTTCGTCTGGCCTTCTTGAAACCGCCCCCGGCTCGCGCGCGCCAGTCCAGGCCGGCTTGACCTACACGCTTTGGTTTCTTGCGCGCGGCGACGCTTCGTGGGGCGAAACCCTCGCCACCGTCAGCCTGATCTGGCACTCGAACCAAACCAATGGCCCCACCGTGGGGGAGGCCGCCACCCTGGACATGACTTTGCCGGTGCGGCTCTCGACGGACGATTCGATGCGCACCTTTCACATCACCGCCGTGGCGCCCCAAGGCGCACAGTACGCAGGTGCGCGCGTAACCAGGCCGCCAAACGATTATGCCCCGCTCTTGGTGGACGACTTTGTGATCATGACCGAGCCCGCGCAAGTCTCCCTGTTCATGAAGAAAGAAGGTCCGAACGTCGTAATCTCCTGGACCCGCGACATCCACCATGAACTGCAGGAGAATAGCGACATAGCCATCACAGGCGGCTGGCGCAAATCGGCCAAGCCTATCAAAGGGGTCGGCGCCATCAACCAAGTCGTCGCCCCGCTGACCGAAAACGCGCTCTTCTACCGGTTGGCCGCGCCGGGTTAAAATAGGCAACTACCGTGCCGCGCCAATGAGTTGACCGATCTGGCGGACCGAGGCTGTTCCCGTGGTGCCGAGTTGATGGATGACGACCGATGCGCCGACACTGGCGATCTCCAGCGACTCGCGCAAGGTCGCGCCGGCGGCCACAGCCGCCGTGAGATTGGCCGTAACCGAATCCCCTGCCCCAACGATGTCGATTGGGCCGCGCAGCGGCAGCGCCGGCATGTGGGCAACCTCGCCTGCAGGCAAAGCACCGACGATGCCACGCTCGGCCAGTGTCACGAAGACCGCGCGCCGGTTGCGCTGCGCCAAAGTGAGCGCAAGTTCTTGAATATGGGTCAGGTCTTGCACCTGACTGACTTTGATGAACCGCGCCAGTTCCACAGCGTTCATCTTGAGGGTCAATGGTGGGAAGCTGCGCAACCGTTGCCGGCTGTCCGCCAGAATGGGCAAACCCGGGCGCGCGGCGCTCACCGAATTCAACGCGGCCAAAACCTCACGGGTGACTACTCCCGTTTCCGCCAAATCCACCTGGTCCAGGACGATCATGGCATCGACGCCGGATGCCAGCGCGCGAATGGCGCTCACGATACGTTTCCGAACGGCTGTCGGCGTTGGAGTCCAATTCTTGATATCCAACCGGTTGAGTTCCTCGGGCGGTTTGCCACGGTGCATCAGCAGCGGCTTGGTATAGGTGAAGGTCCGCCGGTCCTGAGTCGCGAAAAAGTGCTGCAGAGACACCCCCGGCAGCCGCTGCAACGCGCGCTCAAGCTCGGAACCTTCGCCGTCACAGCCCCTAAATCCAACCGGAAACACCGTGCCGATGCCCAGCGCCACGAGATTGTTCAGGACTGTCCCGGCGGCTCCCGGCTGGCCGCGGATGTTGACAACATTATGAACCGGAAGACCGGTTTCAATCGAAAGCTCCTGCCGGGCCGGGTCGATTTCCAGATACCGATCCAGGCAAAAATCGCCGACCACAGCGATTCGCAAGCCGCGATACTTCTTCGTGATCGCGCGAAATCGACTCGATATCATTTGGCAAGAATGCAGTTTAGCAGCGCTTCCGCGTCACGGAAATCCGGGATCATCATGTCGGCCCCGACCCCAAACAGGCGGCGGTGTTTCCATTCATCGAACCGCCCGCAGCCATTGTTGGCTTCGTCGCTGGCCACGCCCACCGCCAAACCGCCCACTTCCTTGGTGTTTTGGATTTCGACATAGCCATCGCCAAAGGAAAGCAGCCGTTCACCAGGAATCTGGTTTTCGCGCAGGAGACGCTCGATCACCATTTTCTTGGAGAACTGTTTGTAATCATCGATTGCCCCGTAAACGTGACGGCCAAAATACTGGGTGACCTGGAGCAATTCGGCTTCCTCTTTGACAAAGGGTTCGTCCGTGCCGCTGGCCAGGTAGAGGGGCAGGCCCCGCGCCTTCAAGAGATCAAGAAGTTGCCGTGTGCCATAAACCAGGAGATCGTCCGGGCGAAGCTTGCCCTTCCGGAGGCCATCCAGACGGTTGTGAATCTTCTCATTGAGCCGCCGCAGGTATTCGTGTTTGTACCAAAGCGGCTCGCGGGGTGTGCCGCCGCGCTCCTTGATCCGCTCGGCCAACTGGATCATCTGGTAGATGGTCTGCTTGCCGTTGAGCCGCATGATATCGTCGTGGCAAAGCTGCCGGTGCATTTCCTCACTTTCGCCCGCCAGCCGCGGCAGCACTTCGACGAACATGGGAACCATCACCTCGGGCCAACCCTGGCGGATCAGTGAGATCGTGCCATCAAAATCAAACAGCACGTGGCTGATGTCGGGGCGAGGGGCAAACTGCGGGCTGAATTCCACCAGTCCCTTGAAACCCGCCGAAGCAGGTTTCGGCGAGCCCTTATGGACTTCTGACACTGGTCCTTCCACCGGCGGCTTCATCGAGGGTTCTCCATGAAGGCATAACAGAGAACATGGCAGATGCCCATGTGCGCATCTTCGACCCGGCCATAGTGAGTATCGTTGATGACGATGACCTGTTCGGCGATCTCGGCCATGCGTCCGCGTTTGGCGCCGACGAGTGCGACGGTGTGCAGCCCGTTCTTGGCCGCCCATTCCAGGGCCTTCACGCAATTGGGCGAGTTGCCGCTCACGCTCATACTGAGCGCGAGATCGCCGGCCCTGCCGTAGTTCTTCAATTGCCCGACGAACACGTCTTCATACGAGTAATCGTTGCCCAGGGCTGTTATCCAACTCACGTTGTCGGTGAGCGAGAGAACGCGAAACCGTTTGTCGAGCTTGTCCGACGCGCCTTTGCCGAGGTCGGTGGCGAAGTGGGAGGAGTTGGCCGCGCTGCCTCCGTTGCCGAACACGAAAATCTGCCGGTCCTCCTTGAGCACGGTGCGCACTTTCTCGATGAGCGTTGCGACCGCGTCCACGGGGATGGAATCGAGGGCCGTTTTTTGGGCGCCAATATAATTACAAATCCATTGTTTCATCATTTAGGTCGGCCGAAGCCAAAGTTATCAGTCAAAGGAAACTCATTCATTGTTCCGGAGATGTGAATAGATAAGTTTCGG
>JBAXTC010000531.1:0-5654 GCA_037130375.1 Verrucomicrobiota bacterium
GAAATAGTCCTGTTGATTAACAGTCCAGGAGACGCGGACCTTCCAGAGCCCCGGGCGCAACCCGGCGGCGTCCACGGACTGAATGCCGTTGGCGTTGACCTTGAGTTCGAGCTCCTGGTCCAGGCCGGCGGCAGATGGGCGGTACAATTGAATGCTGCCATTAACTGGATGTCGGGTTTGCGCCATTGGCAACGAGATGGTGATACGCTTGTTGGCGGCATCATAAGCGACGGAGGCTTGCGTCGCGAGATGTTGGGTGCGGTTGACGCGGTCGATTTGGCCCTGGAACTGGAGTTCTTGCTCGTAATAATTGGAGCTGACGAGATCCACTTTCCGCGTGCAGGCCATGACGACCAGACCGATGGTGCCGGCGAGGAAGATGATGAAGGTCAGGATGATGGCGAAGGGCCAGGGGTTGGACTTCAGTTTCATATTTGAGCAGCGGAAGCGGAAAGCCGCAAAGAAAAACAGTGTCGCTGCCAGGAAGGCTGAAGCATTGAGCTTCGGGTGTTAATCGGCGGTGTCATTGCGCGGGCCAATGAAACTGGTCTTGAGGGTTTCCAAACGACGCGCCCCGGAGAACACCCCGATGACGAGGGGCGTTGCGCCGGGTTTCAGCACGGCTGGGTCCAAATCGATCAGCACCGAGGTCTCAGTCTGCTTTTGCGCGGGCACGACGATTTCTTTGTCCATCACCTGTATGTTGCCAGGCAGGTTTTCGAGCTTGAGCTGGATGGGGATTGCATGTGAGGTTTTGTTCACCACGCGGATGGTGTAGAGATTGCTGAAATGGCCATCGGGCATTTGTTGAAAGAGGGCACCCTGGGCGCGAAGCAACGTGGCGCCGACATCGGCGCGAGTGAACACGAGGAACACCCACAAGCTGGTCAACGCGGCCAGCAACACGGCGTAGCCGACCAGGCGCGGCGTCACGCGCAACCGTTCGTGGCGCTCGATGCCGTCGAGCGAGGCGTAGCGGATCAAGCCTCGCGGGCGGCCAATCTTCGTCATAACCTCGTCGCAAGCGTCGATGCAGGCGGTGCAGTGGACGCACTCCATCTGCGTGCCGTCGCGGATGTCGATGCCGGTTGGGCACACGGTCACGCATTGCTGGCAGGCGATGCAATCACCCTGGCCTGTGGCCTGACGTTGTTCGAGGGTTTGGACGCGATGCAAAGGGCCGCGTTTCTCGCCGCGTTTGTAGTCGTAAGCGACGACGATTGTATTTTCGTCGAGGAGGGTGGATTGGAGGCGGCCATAGGGGCAGATGTAGGTGCAGGCCTGCTCGCGAAAGCGGGCAAAAATGGAATAGAACAGCAGCGTGAACAACCCCATAAAGGTCAGCCCTTCGAGGTGGCGCATCGGGTTGTCGGTTGCGATGGCAAACAACTGTTCGGGGCCGATGATGTAGGAGAGGAGAGTATTGCTGACGAGGAAAGAGATGCCCAGGAACAGGGTGTGTTTGGTGAGTTTCTTCGTCAGTTTGGGAGCGGTCCAGGGGGCTTTGTCCAACGCCCGCTGGTGGTGCGCGTCCCCCTCGACCAGGTATTCAATCTTCCGAAAGACCATTTCCATGAGAACGGTTTGCGGACAAACCCAGCCACACCACAGGCGGCCAAAGGCCGCCGTAAACACGATGATCCCGATGAAGAAGATGATCAGGCTGAGCGCAAAGATGACCAGGTCCTGGGGCCAGAAGATCTGGCCGAGGATGATGAACTTCCGTTCGACAATGTTGAGCAGGAGCAATGGGTTGCCGTTGATGCGGACGAACGGGCCGACGAACATGATCGCCAGCAAGACCCAACTCAGCCAAGTCCGCGCATTATAGAAGCGCCCGCGGACCTTGCGCGGGTAAACCCAGCGGCGGTGGCCTTCCGCGTCAGCAGTGGCGAGGTGATCGCGGAAGTCCTTCCCGTCGGTCTTTTGCGCGGCGGGTTCGGCGGTTGGTTTTGGGTTCCCTGTTTTGTGCGCGTTCACAGGGTGTTGGACAATCCAGATGCGGCCCCTTCATCGCTGACATCGCATCTGGTTGACCGACCCGAGGTTGCTTGTGACTGCCGCCCTTGCGCCAAGTGGGTCAGTTGTTCCCGGATTGCAGGGTGCGACGCTCGGCGATTCATCATTCAAACAAGCTCGGCCCGGTCTTGGCCGGAGCCAGGTTCTCTGGCGGCTTGGGATTGGGAGGGTGAGTGCCCCGGAGGGTGTAGATGTAGCTGGCGACATCGTATATCTCGTTCGGCTTGAGCGTCTTCTTCCAGGTGATCATCCCCTTTTCGGGCACGCCGTTCCAGATGGTCTTCACGTTATCGGAGAATTTGCTGCCATGAATCCAGTAATCGTCGGTGAGATTTGGCCCGACCAATCCGCCGGCGTCCGGGCGGTGGCATGGCGCGCACAGCGCGAGAAAAGTCTTCATGCCGCGCGCCACAACCTCCGGGTCTTTCGAGGGCTGCAGGGTGACAATATCGGTCTCAAACTTGGTCATCGCGGCCCCTTTAATCACGTCGCCCGCTTTCATTTCCTTTGTGTATTCGACAGCCATAAGGTCGCCGAAGCGCAGCACGTGGTAATGGAGCAGATAAACCGCCGCGAACATGATGTTGAAATAGAAAAGCCACACCCACCAGCGGGGCAGCTTGTTGTCCAACTCACGAATGCCATCGATTTCGTGGTCCAACAGCAAAGGATCGTTATGTTCAGTCATTTTATTTCTCCGGGTCTGAGGTGGGCTGGGTTTGAGGCGCGGACTCATCGTCCAGCGGCAGGGCGCTCATCGAGTTCAAATACGTCTTTTTCAAGCAGACGGCATAGATGATCATGCCGATGAAGAAGGCGAAAAAGAGGCAGATGGTGATGATGCCAAACGCGTTCACGCCGCCTATTCGATGCATCACATTTTCAATCATAATCCATTGTCAACTCAGCCGCTGATTGCGCATGGCGCGGATGTCGTCTCGTTCTGATCATCGGGTTCGTTGTGTTACCTGGCGGCCGATGCAGTTGCCGCGGCGGGAGCGGCTTTGATGTCGGTGCCGAGACGCTGGAGATACCCGATTACGGCGATGATTTCGCGATTGGTTTGGGCGTTCACCATGCCGACCTTAAGGTTGGCAACGATCTTGGCGGCCTGCGTTTCAAGGTCTTTCTGGGCCTGGCTATGCTCGTAGCCGTCCGGATAGGGGACGCCCACTTTGCGCAGCGCCCGGATACGGGCCGGCAGGGACGGGGTGTCCAGCTTCTGTGTCAGCAGCCAGGGGTAACGGGGCATGATCGAGCCGGGGGAGGTCGCGCGGGGATCGTCCATGTGGTTGTAATGCCAGGCGTCGGGATACTTGCCGCCGACGCGCTGGAGGTCTGGTCCGGTGCGCTTGGAGCCCCATGTGAAGGGATGGTCATAGACGAACTCGCCGGCCTTGGAGTATTCGCCGTAGCGCTCGGTCTCAGACCGGAATGGGCGGATCATCTGGGAATGGCAACCCAGGCAGCCTTCGCGGATGTAGATGTCGCGGCCCATGACTTCAAGAGGCGAGTAGGGTTTGACGGATGCGATGGTGGGCACGTTTTGTTTGACGAGCCACATGGGAACGATTTCGACCAGGCCGCCAATGAGAACTGCGACCACGGTCAGGACGGTGAAAGTCAAGGGCTTGGCTTCCAGCCAGCGATGGGTCCATGGACGGTCGTGAGACAGGGCCTCGCTGACGAGCGGGGCGGCCTGAGCTTCTTGTTCCGGGACGAACACGCCGCTCTTGGCCGTTTTGTAAAGGTTGAACGCCATGAGGAAGACGCCGACCAGGTAGAGCAATCCGCCGATGGCGCGGAAGCGGTACATGGGCAGGATGGTTTGGACGACTTCGAGGAAGTTGGGATACTGCAGGAAACCATCCGAGGTGAACTGCTTCCACATCAGGCCTTCGGTGACGCCCGCGGAGTAAATCGGGATGACGTAGAACACCATGCCCACCAGCGCGATCCAGAAATGGTAGTTGGCGAGTTTAGTGGACCAGAGGTTGGTATTGTAAAGCCGGGGAAATATCCAGTAGAGCACGCTGAAAGTGAGAAAGCCGTTCCAGCCCAGCGCACCAGTGTGGACGTGGGCAATGGTCCAGTCGGTGTAATGGGAGAGGGCGTTGACGCTCTTGATCGCAAGGGTCGGGCCTTCGAGGGTTGCCATGCCGTAGGCCGTCACCGCCACAACCATGAACTTGAGCATGGGATCCTGACGCACCTTGTCCCATGCGCCGCGCAAGGTGAGCAGACCATTGAGCATGCCACCCCAGGATGGGGCGATGAGCATGAGCGAAAAGGCCATGCCGAGGGATTGCGCCCAATCGGGCAGGGCTGTGTAGAGCAGGTGATGGGGGCCGGCCCAGATGTAGATGAAGATCAACGCCCAGAAGTGAATGATTGAAAGGCGATACGAGAACACGGGGCGATTGGCCGCTTTTGGCAGGAAGTAATACATCATGCCGAGGTAGGGTGTGGTGAGGAAGAACGCCACCGCGTTGTGGCCGTACCACCATTGGACCAGGGCATCCTGGACACCGGCGTAGATCGAATAGCTCTTCCACATTGTGGCCGGCACCTCCATGGAATTGACAATGTGCAGCACGGCAACCGTCAGCGCAGTAGCGATGTAAAACCAAATGGCTACATAGAGGTGGCGCTCGCGGCGCTTGAAGATGGTGCCAAACAGGTTAATGCAGAAGATGACCCACACCACCGCAATGAGGATATCAATCGGCCACTCGAGTTCCGCGTATTCCTTGCTGGTGGTGAAGCCGAGGGGGAGGGTGACGGCGGCGGCGACGATGATGGCATTCCAGCCCCAGAAGTTAATCCAACTCAATAGGTCGCTGAACATCCGGGCTTTGCAGAGCCGTTGCAGCGAATAGTAAATTCCCATGAACATCCCGTTGCCAACAAACGCGAAGATCACCGCGTTGGTGTGCAGCGGGCGCAGTCGGCCGAAGGTGATGAACTGGAAATTGAGGTTGGCGGCCGGCCAGAAAAGTTGGGTGGCGGCCAACAGACCGGCCAGCATGCCGACAATCCCCCACACCACCGTCGCAATCGCGAAGGCCCGGACGACCTGGTTATCGTATTTAAACGTTTCTACCTGCGCCGAGGGGGCGCGGCCGGCCATGCCTCGGCCGTTTGCTGCTTTTCTTGCGGACGTTTCACTCATGATGGGTTCGTGTTGGGTTTGGTTTCAGAGAGACTCGGTTTGCTGGGGGCATCCTCGGCCAGGATGCGCATCGAGGGGGTGCAGGTATCATCGAACTGCCCCGACTTGACCGCCCAGATGAATCCGCCGAGGAAGGCGAGCGCAAGGGCAAGGCTGGCAAGGATTAGTATCAGTACAACAGACACGCTTACAATTTCGTTATTTCGTCAGTCCAGCCCGCTTCGCGGCCCGGGTTGTGGCGCTGCAAGCAAACAGCACGACGGTTATCGAACTCAAGGGCATCAAGATCGCACAAATCAACGGCGACAAAATCCCCGCCGCGGCAATCGTGATACCAGCCAAATTATAGACAGCCGAGATACCGAAACACAAGCGCACGATTTGAGTCGCGCTTTTGGCCAGGACGAAGATACCCGCTAGCCGCGGCACTCGATCAGCTCCCAGGATGACATCGCTGGCAGGG
>JBAXTC010000532.1:0-5641 GCA_037130375.1 Verrucomicrobiota bacterium
GCGCCGACTGCCGTCGGCGGCTACGATTTTGCAGGTTCTTGAATCCGCCCTGATCCCCGGTCACCCACCATCAACCACCCGTCCCGAATCCTCAACTGCACGATTGCCTTGAACCAATTTCGCGTTATGGTGAGTTCATGAGCAATGTCAAGAAACTCCTGCACACACGGTATCGGGTGAATGATCTCGAACGGACCAAATTGAATTGAACCAGATGCCAGAACCGGGATTGGACCCTCATGATCCTGCGCGCCCGCCAGTTTGAACTTAGATTCCCGCGCCCGGCGCTTGTCATGGGCATCGTTAACGTCACCCCTGACTCCTTCTCCGATGGGGGATGCTTTCTGGACCCCAACGCAGCGGTGGCCCACGCGCTGCAACTGGTCGAGCAGGGCGCCGGAATTCTTGATGTTGGCGGGGAATCCACCCGCCCGGGCGCGCTGCCAGTGGACGAAGCCGAAGAACTGCGGCGCGTGATCCCGGTAATCGAACGGCTCGTGGGGCGCGTCAGCGTGCCGATTTCCATCGACACGATCAAACCCGCCGTTGCCCGCGCCGCCCTCGAGGCCGGGGCCAGCATCGTCAACGACGTCGCTGCCAATCGTGAAGAGGCTGCTTTGTGGCAGGTTGTGGCTAAAGCCGGCGCCGGTTACGTCTGCGCGCACATGCAGGGAACCCCTCAGACCATGCAGGCCAATCCCGCCTATAACGACGTGGTCCGCGAGGTCGGCGAGTTCTTTTTCGAGCGTCTTCAACGATTGAGCGGTTGCGGAGTGGGCCGGGATCAAATTATACTCGACCCAGGGATTGGCTTTGGAAAGACGCTCGAACATAATTTGCAGTTGCTCGCGGCAGTGCAGCGTTTTACAACGTTCGAGCGTCCATTGCTGCTGGGCGTTTCGCGCAAGTCCTTTATTGGAAAACTGCTGGGCGTGGACCTCGGGGCGCGACTGCCGGGAGCGTTGGCCTGCGCCTGCCTCGCCGTCTCCGCGGGGGCGCAGATCATCCGCGCGCACGATGTCGCGGAAACCGTGCGGGCCATTCGAATGGCCGAAGCCATCCTGGCAAACCGAAGAATGTAATGTGGGAAATCATAAAAACCGTTTGGCGGCCCGGCTCCGTCCTGGAAATCCTGATCCTGGCGGTGTGCATCTATTACGCCTTTCGCTTCGTTCGCGGCACGCGCGGGGCGCCCGTAGTGACCGGCTTCCTGGTCGTCCTGCTCGCCCTCGTCCTCATGAGCTTCTTGTTGAAATTGAGAGTGTTGCAATACCTGTTAGGGGGTTTTTCCGCGTTTTTCGTTTTGGCCGTGTTGGTCATCTTCCAGCCCGAACTCCGCCGGATGCTGGCCGAGTTGGGCAATCTGCCGCTCTTCGCCAATACCCACGAGCAACGCGAGAACATCGAGGTCATCATTCAAACCGTCGAGCGCCTGGCCGACGTGCGTATTGGCGCCCTCATCGCCATCGAGCAATCGATTCAACTCCAGGAAGCCGTGGAATCCGGCTTGCCGGTTGACTGTGAAGCGACGCCCGAGATGTTGGAAACCATTTTCTTTCCGAATAACGCCATCCACGACGGCGGGGTCATCATCAAAGGCGACCGCATTGCTTTTGCGGCCTGCATCTTCCCCCTGACCCAGCGCCAGGATCTCAACAAATCACTCGGCACCCGCCATCGCGCCGCCATCGGCCTGAGCGAGGAAACCGACGCGGTGGTGGTGGCGGTGTCCGAGGAAACCGGCGCCGTTTCCTACGCCTACAAGGGCCAGTTCGTGCGCGCCGTGACCCTCGAAGAATTGCGCGCATTTCTCACCTCTGTCCTGCTCAACCCCGTTCGCTCCCGCAACTGGATGGGCTGGATCCGCTCCTGGACGACTGACCGTGTAAAACCTCGGCCCGTCGCTGTGGCCAAGGCCGATGTCGGGGCCGCCCCGACCGCCAGCGAGGCAGCCAAATGATCAAGTTCCTGCTCCATCTGATCGTTGACGATTTCTTGCTCAAGCTTTTCTCGCTGGTGCTGGCGCTCCTGTTCTGGCTCACCGTCTCCTTTGCCATTCAGCAAACGGCGCGAACGTTGACCCCTGAAGTCCGCACGTTCTTCAACCTCCCGGTGGTGGTCATGTCCGCAGCCTCGGACGCGCGCAACTTCAAAGTCAGCCCCAGCCAGGTCGAAGTCACCGTCCAGGGCGACCCTCACACTCTCCAAGAGCTCCAGAGCAAAGACATTCGGGCAATCGTCGATCTCACCGGCCTTGAGACCGCGCGCGCCCGCAAGCGCATCGAGATATCCACCCCGGCAGGCGTCGCGCACGTCCGCGTCCAACCGGAAGATGTGCAAGTGATCATTCCACCAAAAACCCAAGTTCGATGACCTCCCCAAAAAAGATTTTCGGCACCGACGGCGTTCGCGGCACCGCCAATATTGAGCCGGTCACCGCCGAAACCGCGCTCAAACTGGGCCGCGCCGCCGGCCATGTCTTCAAACATCTCGAAACTCAGTCCCGTGGCCGTGGCCGGCATAAGATCGTCCTCGGCAAAGACACGCGCCTGTCGGGTTACATGCTCGAAAACGCCCTCTCCTCGGGCATCCTCTCCATGGGCGTGGATGTTTTGTTCATCGGCCCCCTGCCTACCCCAGGCGTCGCCTACGTCACCCGCAGCCTCCGCGCCGACGCCGGCATCGTCATCACCGCCTCTCACAATCCCTATGACGACAATGGCATCAAGTTCTTCCGCGCCGACGGCTACAAGCTCGACGACAAGATCGAGCACCAAATCGAGAGCCTGGTCTTCAGCGGCGAGATTGAAAACATCCGACCCACCGCCGGCGAGATCGGCAAAGCCGTGCGCATCGATGACGCGCTGGGCCGCTATATCGAATACGCCAAAACCTCGTTCCCGCGGGGCATGACGCTTGAAGGTATCCGCATCGTGGTGGATTGCGCGCACGGCGCCGCTTACAAATCGACGCCCTGCGTCCTGCGCGAACTGGGCGCGGAAATCATCGTCTTTGGCAACCAGCCGGACGGCAAAAACATCAACAAAGACTGCGGCTCGATGCACCCCACGCTCATGTGCCAGAAAATCTGGGAGCATCGCGCTGACCTGGGCATCGCCCACGACGGCGACGCCGATCGCGTGCTGCTCTGCGACGAACAGGGCACGCTGATCGACGGTGACGATATCATGGCCATTGCCGGGCTGGATATGCTCGCGCAGGGAACACTCGCGAAAAATACACTCGTCAGCACCGTCATGAGCAACGCAGGATTGGAAGCCGCCATTGTGGCGGCCGGCGGGAGTGTGGTTCATACCGCGGTAGGCGATAAAAGCGTTATCGATGAACTGTTGCGTCATGGCTTCAGCTTCGGCGGCGAGCAAAGCGGCCACATTATCTTCCGCGATTACAGCAGCACGGGCGACGGCCTGGTCGCGGCTCTCCAGATTCTGCGGATTATGCGCTCGAAAGAGTTGCCGCTCTCCAAACTCGCCCGCTGCTGGACCCGGTTCCCCCAACTCGTCACCAACATCGTCGTCCGCGAAAAGCGGCCGTTTGAGGAATTGGACCAAGTGGGCCAGTTCGTCGCCGAGGCGGAGGCTGAACTCAAGGCCCATGGTGGCCGCGTCTTCCTCCGTTACTCCGGCACCGAGCCAAAAGCCCGCCTCCTCATCGAAGGGCGCGACTCCGCCACAATCGAGAAGTGGACAAAGAAGATTTCCGAGCTGATCCGGAAACAAGTGGGCGCCTGAAAGCGCGCTCGATGCAGAATTGCAGAGCCTCCCGCCAACGGAATTGAATCGGGTTCGTGACTGGCTGGATGACTTTGTTCCAGCTCGGAGACCGACTGGCAAAGAAAAAGGCGATTTTCGGAGTCAGCGGACAACGGAGGTATGCAGATTCAGCCACGCGATGTCACGACTCTGGGGCGCGGAAAAGCCATTGTATTGAGTGTGCTTAATGGGCACGACCGTGCTGGCCTCCCGCCATTTCTTGATCTCGCTATGGCCATCGGCGAAACTGAAACCGCAAGCGCCGTTGTGATAACTGGCCGGGAGATCAGACCAGGTATTGTTATCCTGGATGTTGTTGATCAGAAAGCCGTCGTTGATGCTGTCCGGATGTTCATCCACCAGCATCCAGAGGTCGGTGGGCGTGGGACCCACCACATCCGTGGTCTTGTCGTACCGGCGACAAGCGGAAAAGAAGGAAGAGCCGCCGGAACGATCTCGGACGGCATTGCCCTCGATATACCCATTCATCGAGATGCTGCGGACGCGCTGCGCCGAATAGCTCATCGTCACCCGTACCGGGAAGTTGTCGGCGGGGCAACGGTACAGTTGAGGATTGCGCGTGTAGGGGCCGAGCTTTGCGTTGATGAGTTTCAGAATATTGGTGTTGTCAGGGTTGCCCGTGGTCCAGTCCAAATGCCCTTCCACCCAGCTCGGGGGCGGGTCGCCGCTGCTATTAGGTGGAAACACATTCCTATTGTCATCGGCATACATCAGCACAGCTATGGCCGCCTGCCGTTGATTGTTCAAGCAGGAGATGCCCTGCCCCTTGGCTTTTGCTTTACTCAAGGCTGGAAGGAGCATAGCGGCCAGAATCGCAATTATGGCGATGACTACCAGCAATTCAATCAAGGTGAATGCGGCGCGGCGCGGAGGAATTTGCTGTGCTGCAATGGAGAGTTGTGTTTTTTTCATGCTAACTGAGAGGAAACTGCTTTCTGGCGCACCGCACCGCGCTGCACTGACGCTGCGCGGATGAGGGAGAATCGATTCTTGCTCTTACTCATTCTGCGGCCAATCTTATCAGGACGAAAGTGGTTGTCCAAGAGCTTTCTTTCGTTGTTTTTAGGCTCTCGGCACCCGCCCGTTCGGTGTGCATCTTTTTCAGAACGCGGACAGGGGGCGCAAGACAGAATTCGTCGAAGCCTGCGATTTCATGAGAATTAAACCTGAAAACAGCAGTTAGAACCACGGATTTCTCGGATTGGGCTTGTGCGTGTGCTTGAGCGTGCGATAAAGGAAGCTAAGCCAAGGCAGACTTGCGCCCTTCGGATTGGGAGTGAACCTCGTAAACGAGTAGTGCGGCAAGGGACTTCAAGGTTCCAGTTTGTTCCAGTTTGCCGCAAACTGGAACAAACTGGAACCTTGATGGGTGCCGGGCGCTTTCGTCTCCTTCCGGGATGGCTGCTTTGTTTAGCGTGTTTAGCGGGGGGGGGATTTGGAGGCTTGCTTTTAGCGCTTTTTACTGTTTTTCCGTCTTCCCGTCTTCCCTGTTCAAAGGGTGTGACAGGGTGCAACTCTGTTGTCTCTGTTATCTCCTGTGAGTTCAGTTGAATCATAGGTTCCAGCTTTTTGAGCCATCAAAAAGTCAAAGCCTTGTGGTTTTGGAAACATCTGAGATGCGCATGCCCGTTTCCCTCTTGCCAAAATAGCTTGTCGCCCGGCCACAGAGGTATAAAGTCGCTGCAAATGGACACGACATCAAAGCAGTTCAACTTGAACCACAGAGCGTCAGGGCAGCTTGCCACCGATAGTTTCGCGTGCCAGGCCCGCACCCTGAAATCCCTCTCCCTGACCGCCATCGTCTCCTTATGGTTGGCGGCCTCGGGCCTGGGCCAGACCACAATCGG
>JBAXTC010000533.1:0-5637 GCA_037130375.1 Verrucomicrobiota bacterium
GCTTTTAAAAGCCGCGCGGTGAGGAAATGACAGAATCATGGGAGGACAGAATCATGTTTTGAATTTGCCGATGAACTCGAAGTCCTTCGCACTGGAGAGTGCTCGTATGTTGGGATCTGCCCGGTTGTCCTTTATGATTCTGTCTTGCCATGATTCTGTAATTATCGCGATCAATTGCACCGGGGCAAAGGGCGGCCACAACGGCCAGGGCGGATTCAAGAACCTGCAAAATCGTAGCCGTCCACGGCAGTCGGCGCACTTTTCCTCGATTATCGGAGTGTTAGCGCCGACTGCCGTCGGCGGCTACGATTTCTTGAAACCACCCTGCACAACGGCGGTGCGAGGAAAAAGGGTTGATTGTCTCCCGAGAACCTTCCACGCTCCAGTCTTGACTTGGGAGTGCCAATGGGCCATTAAGCGGAGCCAAGAACCAAATCGCTTGTCAACCCGATCAATTCATGAACATATTTCGGCGTAAGAACGTTGCCGATCTCCAAGCGGAGGTGCGGATGGACCAGAGTCTCAAGCGGGCGCTCGGCCCCTTCAACTTGACCACATTGGGCATCGGCGCGGTCATTGGCGCGGGCATCTTCGTCCTCACCGGCAGGGCGGCTGCTCAATATGCCGGACCGGCCATCGTGCTCTCCTTTGTCCTGGCGGGCATAGCCTGTGCCTTCGCGGGGCTCTGCTACGCCGAGTTCGCGGCTATGATTCCGATTTCGGGATCCGCATACACCTACGGATACGCGACCCTGGGCGAACTTACCGCCTGGATCATCGGCTGGGACCTCATCCTCGAATACTTGTTTGCCGCCTCCACGGTCGCAGTCGGCTGGTCCGAGTATGCGGTTTCCATCCTTAAGGACATCGGAATAGTGATTCCAGCCGCCTTCACGTCTGCACCTTACAACCACGTCACGCCGCCGGACGCCGGGTGGAACATCTGGCGTTTGTTCACAGAAGGCTGGACCAACACAGGCGCTGTCCTCAACGTCCCTGCCATGGTCATCGTCGGGCTTATTACACTATTGCTGGTTCTTGGCATCAAAGAGTCGGCGACAGTGAACAACATTGTGGTGGCCATCAAAGTCGCTGTCGTCCTCCTTTTCATCGGGGTCGGTGCTGCCTACATCAATATGGAAAACTGGAAACCGTTCGTGCCGCCGGAGCTGGCGCCGGGGCACTTCGGATGGAGTGGCGTGTTGCGCGGCGCGGGTGTGATTTTCTTCGCCTACATCGGTTTTGACGCAGTCTCGACCGCTGCGCAGGAGTCGAGAAAACCGCAGCGCGACATGCCAATCGGCATTTTGGGGTCATTGGCAGTTTGCACCGTGCTTTACATCGCGGTCTCACTGGTGCTGACCGGGATCATCAATTACACCGCGCTGGACGTGAAAGCCCCGATCGCGGCGGCCATCGATTCCCTGGGCCAATCCGTGGCTTGGCTGCGTCCGATCATCAAGATTGGCGCAATCGCTGGTTTGTCGTCCGTCATTCTGGTCATGATGCTCGGCCAGCCCCGCATTTTTTATGCTATGTCAAAGGACGGGCTCCTGCCGCCAGCATTTGCCTCGGTCCATCCGAAGTTCCGCACGCCGTGGTTCGCTACGATCCTCACGGGCGCATTCGCGATGCTCGTTGCGGGATTGTTCCCAATCGGCCTGCTCGGGGAGTTGGTGTCCATCGGCACTCTCCTGGCCTTTGCAATCGTCTGTGCGGGGGTGTTCGTGCTTCGGTTCACAGACCCGCACACTCATCGCCCGTTCCGCACTCCACTCTTCTGGCTGGTCTGCCCCTTGGGTGTTTTCTTCTGCACTTGGCTTATGTACGGCCTGCCGCCAGATACCTGGGCACGACTGATTATATGGATGGCTATCGGCTTGTTGATCTATTTTTCTTACGGCCGCCGCCACTCAAAAGTGCAGCAGCAGGCCAACCAAACCCAGGCACCCTGAACGAAGCGCACAACACGTCGGGCAGATGCTCGTCAAGCTTCAAGAAACCGCTAGCCGCCGACGGCAGCCGGCGCTGATCTCTATGAACGCGGGAAAGTGCGCCGACATATTTGTGGCTTCTTGAATCCGGCGTGAAGTGACTGCCGCCCACTCCAGTTAAAGCTTGTACCTTTGCCGCAATGCCTCAGCTAACTCGGGCATGCCGTGGGCTGCCGCGTACGATCTCAATTCCTGGGGATTCACTTGTTCGGGTGAAGAATAGACACTCTTTTCAAACACCTCCAAGGCCTGCCGCATCCCTAGCGCGCCCAGCTTCGGCTCGTACTTGCCTGTGGTGTTCTTAATGCCATTAATCGCCGACCCGGCCAGGAAAAGGTAGTTGCAGACCGATCCTCGCCGGCTAACGTCCATCAGATTTTGGATAATGTTGCCTTGGTCCAGGCCGCCGGCTCGAGCCATCATCACCACCGCGCGTCCGGCAGCGGGACCCGAGAGAGCCTCCTCGCACTTGCGCCATTCCAGGCCCGTCGGCCGCAGCAGGCTTTCCCCCGTGCAACTCAACGGTGCCGTCTGACGAAAGTCCACCCCGTCCAATCGAGCGAAATAATCCAGCAGTTCGCGATAAATCTGGCGCGTGCGCGCCGAGATGCCGCCGTTATGGCCATAAATCACTGGCGGGTTGGCCAGGCGCTTCAATTGGTCGCGCACCATTCGTACCGTGCCGCCGAGGTAGTATTCGCTGAACATGACGCCGCTGACGCCCTCTTCAACCGCGAGTTCGACCAACGCCGGCAAATGTTGCGGCGGAGCGCCGATGTGCGGCGCAAAAATCAGACCGCGGCCGCCACGTGCCGCCTTGGTGCGCTCAATCGCCTCTTTGGCGTGGCGCAGACGTTCGCGCAGGGGGGCAAAGGCAACCTGGGGCAGAAAGTTCTCATCTTCCTTAACGAACAGAAACAATGGATTCGCGGCAGCCTCGGCAATGATCTCGGCTTCCTCCTGCGGTGTGATGCCCGTGCATGGCTTTAGAATGGTGCCAAACGCCGGTTCAGTTTCCGAAAAACCGGTCCGCTTGCGCACCCCGGCCGCGCCATGAGCCGGACCGGGAAAACGGCGCAACGTATCGTCCGACATATCGATCCAGACCAATTTGGTATCCACCTGCTCGGTCAGACCGAACGTGCCTTCGCCGCCGGTAATATGCAAAATGTCTGTGGTGTATAAACTGCCGTCTTCATGCAGTAACATCTTCAACGGAAAGGCCACGCGGACGATGCCGATTCGGCCGCTGGCATCGAAATGCACATAGTCCACTACCTTGCCGCTGCACTGATCAAGCAGCGAGCCGGGCTTGGCCGAGCGCACGCCGCTGGTCATGTGATACCAAATGTCGTTCCCGACCGCCTGCACCGTCATCGTTCGCGCGCTCACAAAGAAGGTCGCCACGATGTGGTCTGCCAAGTCCGGCCGAGGCAAGCCGGCCATTGCTTCATACACATGGCGCCGAATCAGCTCTTCGCGCTGGTCCAAATCCAGCCGCATGGTTTCCAAGCTCTGTAGGTCCACAAAAGTTCCTTTTCTCTAAGTGTCTATAGTTTCCAGTCCTGCCAGGCTTGTTGAATTTCCTCCAACAGCGGGTCATCGACCTCGAGTTGGCTCACCTCACACAACATGGGTTTGAGCCCCTGCTCCGTAATCATTTCTTGCATCTCGACCGACTGAGCATCCGATGGGTGACTATATCTGAGCGCCGCGACGATGCCCTGAACGATGTAGTGTCGAGGGAGACCGTAGTGATGCGCCAGGCGGGCGGGGCCCAGCAAACGCTCTCTGGGCCGAAGCTTGCGCAACGGCTGGCGCACCACACGCAAGATTTGGTCCCGCATCTCCGGAATGGCGCCCCGGTCGTAAAGCTCCTGTTTGTAGGCCGCGATGCTTTCCGGTGAAAAGCCATGCTTGCGCTGCACCACTTCGCCAATCTGGTCGCAAGCCCCCACAACCCGCCCGGCCACGCGCGAATCGCCTACCGCCTCATGGATATACCGGTGGCCGTGGTGAAACCCGAAATAGCCGCAGATGGCGTGGCCCCCGTTGTGCATGAATAGCTTGCGTTCAAGTCGCGCATCCTGGTTGTCCACCAGTTCAAGGGCGGCCAGCCATTTCAGGGGTTGTCCCTTGAAATCCTCGCGGCGAATCGTCCACTCGTTGTAATCCTCGGCTGTGATCACTAGCGGATCGGGCTCGGGCCGCGGCACGACGCGGCTGATCATGCAGTCGGGGAAGCCGAAATACTCCTCGCAATAATCGAGATCTTCACCGCATAGCAACGCGCGCACGTGCCGGCCCAGGGTCGAGGAGCTGTTCTGCATGTTTTCGCAGGCAACGAAATTGAGCGCGACGGCGCGTCCAGCCTGCCGGCACAGCCTGGCGGCCTGGGCCACAGTAATGGCCACGTCGGAAAGATTCTGATCAAAAACCGAAGTCAGCACCAGGTCAGCCTCGATGATCTCGCGGGCGACCTTCTCGCGCTCCTGCGCCGCGAGGAATCGCGCCCCTTGGACATCAAGGGATTGACAGGTCCGCCCGTCATGGAGATTGACCCGATACCCGCCGGCCTTTTGCAGCCGTCCTATCAACCCCTCATCAATGTCGGCAAAGGCCATTTGCGCGCCCGTCTGCCAGACCAGCAGGCCCACATGCCCACGGCCGGTCGCCCCCGCGCCGAATACAACTGCCTTGGGTTTCGTCGAGTCGCTCATATTCAAACCCGGTTGTAGTCGTCTTCCACCCTAACCACGTCATCCATGTGCGGCGTGCTGACCTCGATGAAGCGAACGTCCTCGAGGGCGGTCGTGCGATGCTTGCGTCCAGGCTTGTTTTCGACCACATCACCGGCCTTGAGAATCAGCGTCTCCATCTGGCCCTGATCGTTTTGCCACTCCATCTGGGCGATTCCGCTATCCACATAGATGTGCTCGTGTTTCTGCTTGTGATACTGCAAGCTCGAGCGGCTCCCTTTCTTGAACTCGATGATCTTTAACGCATATTGGTCGGTCACTGCCACCCAGATCTCCCGACCCCAAGGTTTTTCGACGATTTTCATTTTGTTCCTTTCATGATATGCCACCCGTCAAGGGCTCGTAACCGTAGTCTGCACACGTTGGTGACCAATCTTAGCACCTTCTCGATTGCCATCAGGCTTACGATACCGAAACAATGTGATACTTCGCGATCGCACCACCCAGCTTAGCCGTCCAGCGCTGGCCTACTTTCTTGCCCATCAGGTTTTGGCCCAGGGGAGATTGAGGCGTAATGACCGTGATTTCCTTACGCTGGTGTTCGATCTCCAAGCCGCCGTTCCTCGGCCCGATGAAGTAGATGGAGCGCGTGCCATCGGCGTCCAATTCCACCAGAGCAGTTAGATCGATTGGCGCATCGGGAGCAAAATCCCTGGTCGCCAGAGCGCTGTAGATTTCGATCGAGTCCAGGATTTCCTTCGCCTGCCGGGCCTGGCCGCCGGCCAGATAAGCCGCTTCGATCCCGCGGGTGTCGTATTTGCTTTCCGCCTTGCTACTCTCATGCGTGGCCTCCGCATGAGATGCCCGGGCGGCCTTCTCCAAAAGGCCAAGGCTTTCGCTCAGGCTGGCAATGATTTGCTTTATCAACTGGCCTTTTTCCATTT
>JBAXTC010000534.1:0-5637 GCA_037130375.1 Verrucomicrobiota bacterium
TCGATCGTTACTTCCATTGTAGCTCTCGCTTAAACGGCGCATGGCCACGCGGCGGGTGAGATTCATGCCCAACTGCCGGCTCCCCAGCCGCCGGTCCAGCCAGTAGTCCGTGTAGTCGTCGCTTTCCTTGATCGACTGCAGCAGATCTTTGCCTTCATCGAGGTGTTCCCACACGCCCCATTTTTGCAGCCGCATAAAGCGTTTGATGGAACGATGATCGCTCCGCGAATAGAATTCCGTAATATAGACGCCGCGACGGCCTTCCTTCTGCGGGCGATCCAGCGACAACGACTCCGGCACGCAGCCGACGTTGATGTGGTCCAGGTTTCCGTACTCGCGGATGAAATTGAAAATGATGCCTTTTGCGCGCGGGTCGCAAAGCCGTTGGAGATCGGCATCCTCGGGATGATTAGCGGCCTCGTCAAATATCGAGTCAAACAGGAACTCCCCTTCCTCGAAACGCCCGCCCGGCAGCCACTCGATTTGGAGGAAGAACTCCGGGCTGAGGCCACTGAGAATTTGCTCGGTCTGTGTCTCGTTTCCTTCCAGAAACAGGGTGGATAGGATGCGCTCGCACCATGCCTTGTAGTGACAATCATCCTGGCGAAAGCCCTCGTGGACCGCTGACCGAAAGTGGTCGCGCAACTCATCGAATTTTATCCGCAGTTGTTCCGATGCCAGTTGCTCATAGACGACCCCGGCAAATTGGCGCGCGCCGAAACGCCGCAAATCGGAAGCGAAAAAATCCACTTCCGGGCGTCCCAACCGGTTGCGCAGCATGGCGTGGTCGGCGATTTCCTGCAAATGCCGGGCCAGGCTGGCATCATCCAGCTTGCCAAGGCTCTCGAATTCCTGGCAGGTCAGCCATCGCGTGCCGGTGAGGCGATTGTAGAAATAAATCGGCAGTCCGTGGATGCCCACCTTCGAGCTGAACACCAGGCGTTCCTTGGCCTCGCGGGTCTTCGGGATCGAACTCAGACGCCAACACTCGCCCCGGTGCTTGATGGCATCGCGCACCCGCCGGTCCGCCACCGACAGAAACTTGACCTGCCGTTTGGACACCAACCCCTGCAAAAGTTCGTCTGCGGCAAACGCCAAATCCATGTGCTCCGGGTCCGGTCGAATCAGAATATGGTCGGACTCAAAAATGAGATCCACCGAGGCAGCCGACAATTGCTCCTCCTCCTCGAGGCTCAGTGCCGGCAAGCCCTTGCCGGCACGCTCGGCGTTGATGCGTTCAATAAAACCCAACCGCTGGATCGCATGCACCCCGGGAAGCTGGGTCCAGAGCGCGCCGTATTCCGGAAACAGAGTGCCGATGCGCGTTGCCTGCCGGCCCCGGCCATCAATTGCGAAAGGGTGCGGCCCTATCAGCTCGAGTTGCATTGCGCGCTGCCTTGGTTCGATGAAAGTCGAGCCTGCCAGCGCCTCGGATTGATCTTTGTCTAAAGCAGCCACGACACTGGCTTATCAGATTTTGCAGGAATGTCAAAGGGGCGGAGGCGCTTTGGCCGGTGTTGCGTGGCTTTTTCATCCGTGCAATTTTAGCGGCTCTTGGTTAAAAGAAGCGCATGAAAGTTTTCGGCATCATTCCGGCGCGATATGCTTCGACCCGTTTCCCCGGGAAACCTCTGGCACTCATCGGACGCAAACCACTCATCCAGCATGTCGTCGAGCGTTGCCAGAAGGCGCAATCGCTGGCGGAGGTGATCGTCGCCACCGACGATACGCGCATCTGGGAGGTGGCCCAGAGATTCTGCCGCGCCGAGATGACCGCGCCCAACCATCCGAGCGGCTCGGACCGCATCGCCGAAGTAGCCGCGCGCCATGCCTGCGATGCCATCGTGAACATCCAGGGAGACGAACCGCTGATTGACCCAGGCGTGATCGATGCCGTCGCTCGTGCCCTCACCCAGTCGGAAATGTCCACCGCCGCCACCCCAATCAGGAACCCGGACGACTATGACAATCCGAACGTTGTGAAAGTCGTTGTCAACTGCGCCGGCGAGGCGCTATATTTTTCCCGACGCACAGTTCCGTATTTGCGCGAGGCCGCCGGTCGTTCGGTGGTTGAACAGTTGGCGGCGTTTCCTTTTCTGAAGCACATTGGCATTTACGGTTACCGGCGGGAAACGCTGTTGCGCCTGGTCAAGTTCCCGATGTCACCGCTCGAAGAAGCTGAGAAACTCGAGCAATTGCGCGCGATAGAAAACCGCATCCAAATCGCCGTGATCAAGGTGGATTACGACAGCGTCGGGGTGGATGTGCCGGCGGATGTGGCGCGGGTGGAACAACTCTTGAGAGGTTGATCGAGTTGAATGTTGAATGTTGAATGCGCTAAATCGGGAAGCGCGTGTGCGCGTCGATGAGCGTTTCATTAAACAGCGTTGGTCTCTTCAACCTTTTTGACCGTTTGGAAAGCAATGAAATACATTTTTGTAACTGGCGGCGTGGTGAGTTCGTTGGGCAAAGGTCTGACGGCAGCCTCGCTGGGCACGCTGCTCGAAAACCGCGGCATCAAAGTCGCGCTCCAAAAGTTCGACCCTTACCTGAACGTCGATCCAGGCACCATGAGTCCCTTTCAGCACGGCGAGGTCTATGTGCTGGACGACGGTGCGGAGACAGATCTTGACCTTGGCCACTACGAGCGGTTCACCAACGTTCAGTTGACCCGGTTAAACAACCTGACCAGCGGTCAGGTGTACCAGACCGTCCTCAACAACGAACGCGAGGGGAAATACCTCGGCAAAACCGTCCAGGTCATCCCGCACGTCACCGACGAAATCAAACACCGCATCCATCTGCTGGCGGAGAAGACCGGCGCTGACGTTATCATCACGGAAATCGGCGGCACCACCGGCGATATCGAAGGCCTGCCATTTCTCGAAGCCATCCGCGAGTTCGCCCTCGAGGTCGGCTACAACAACGCGATTTTCGTCCATGTCACGTTTGTTCCGTTCATTAAAGCGGCGGGCGAGCTGAAGACCAAGCCGACCCAGCAATCTGTCGCCAAGCTGCGCGAGATCGGCATTGCTCCGCACATCGTCGTGTGCCGCTGCGAGAAGCCGCTGAGCAAGGAAGTGCGCGAGAAGATTTCCCTGTTTTGCAATGTGCCGTTCGGAGCGGTCGTCGAAGAAAAGGATGTGGACCACACCATCTACGAAGTGCCGCTCATGCTGCAGCGGGAGCGCATGGATGATTTGGTTTGCCAGCTTCTGCACTTGGACGCGCCGCCGGCCAGCATGGCGCACTGGCAGGAAATCATTCGCAAACTCATCGCGCCACAGCACCGCGTTCGCATTGGCGTCGTCGGGAAGTACATTGAATTGCAGGATGCTTACAAGTCCGTTTATGAAGCGATCAGCCACGGCGGTGTGGCCAACGACTGCGGGGTCGAGATTCAAAAGATTGATGCCGAGGACATTGAGCGGGATGGGCCGGAAAAGTATTTGAAGGGGCTGGGCGGTATTCTCGTCCCGGGCGGTTTTGGCGAGCGGGGCATCGAGGGAAAAATCTCCGCCGTGCGCTATGCCCGCGAGAATCAGATTCCTTATCTCGGCCTCTGCCTGGGCATGCAAATCGCGACAATCGAATACGCGCGCAACGTCCTGAAACTGGCCAGGGCCCACTCGACCGAATTCGATCCGAACACCCCTCACCCGGTGATCGCCATGCTCGACGAACAAACGAAAGTGACGACGAAAGGGGGCACGATGCGGCTCGGGGCGCAGCCTTGCCAGTTGGTTGTTGGGACAAAGACGGCGCAGCTTTATGGAGCCTTTGTGGTCAAGGAACGCCATCGCCATCGCTACGAATTCAACAATGCCTATCGTGAAGGATTTCTGAAGTCAGATTTCATTTTCAGCGGACACACTCCCGACGGAAAATTGGTCGAGATCATCGAGCTGCCAAACCATCCGTTCTTTATCGGCTGCCAGTTTCATCCCGAGTTTCGCAGCAAACCCCACCAGCCACACCCGTTGTTCAAGGGCTTCATTGCGGCCGCGCAACTCTATTCTCATAAGAAGCCGCTTTAGCACGAGTGCCCGTCATGTCGATTAAGTCCAAGGGTGCTGGAACCGTCATTCGACGCACCTCCATCCGGTCATCTTTCGGCTTCGCTCTCAACCGGTGACCTACTCCGAAGCCATCCAATTCCTTTACGGGCTTCGCTGGTTTGGCGCAAAGTTCGGATTGGACAACACGCTGAAGCTGGCGGCGCTCGCCGGCAACCCCCAAGAACAGCTTCGATTCATCCACGTGGCTGGCACCAATGGGAAAGGCTCGACGTGCGCCATGCTCGAATCCATTTATCGCTCGGCCGGTTTGCGCGTCGGTTTGTTCACCTCCCCGCACCTGGTCGCTTTCGGTGAGCGCATTCAAGTCAATCGCCAACCGATCTCCGAAGACGATGTCGCGGGCCTGGTCGCCGAGTTACGCTCGTTGCTGGAACAGGGCTGGACGGCGGCCGTCTCCGAAAAGCTCGTCCCCAGCCTGGCACCTGATACGATGGCCCGCCCACCGGGCAATCCGGACTCTGTCGCCGCCGACCATCCGACCTTCTTCGAGGTCGTCACCGTGATGGCCTTGCGGTATTTCGCCGCACAGAAATGTGATTTGGTGATTTGGGAGACTGGTTTGGGCGGACGGCTTGACGCCACCAACATCGTCACCCCTCTGGCCAGCGTCATCACCAACATCCAATTTGACCATCAGAAATGGCTGGGCGAAACGTTGGCCAGTATTGCCTCCGAAAAAGCCGGCATCATCAAGCCGCGCATCCCCGTGATCACCGGAACGGATGCGCCAGAGGCCCTGAAATCCATCGAGCAAGCCGCTCACCGCCAGGCATCTCCGCTGACGACCGTGTCCATGTCGGAGGTGCAACGCGCGCCTCTGAACACCATACAACTGCCATTGCTGGGCCAGCATCAAAAAATGAATGCCGCAGTGGCCATCGCTACTGTCGAGGTCTTGGCGCCCCAGATTCCAGTGAGTGAGGGCGCAATCCGAACCGGTCTTTCCCGCATCCATTGGCCGGGGCGCTTGCAGTTGGTCACCTCCCGCCTCGCGGGCAGGCAGAAAATCCTGCTCGACGGCGCGCACAATGTCAGCGGAGCGGAAATCCTCGTGGCGGCCCTCAGAGACTACTTCCCTGCGGCTAAACCCGCGTTGGTGCTGGGCATCTTGCGCGACAAAGACTGGTGCGCCATGTGCGAAGTCCTCGCGCCACTGGCCGGGCAGGTCTTGCTGGTTCCCGTCCATAGCGAACGGACGGCCGAGCCTCATGGTTTGGCCGAGGTTTGCCGTCGCGCCAATCCGTCGGTTCAAGTCCGCGAGTATCCTTCACTGGCCGCCGCGCTTCTGGCCGCTGCCAGCGTCCCCTTTGTCGCAATCGCCGGCTCTCTCTATTTAATCGGCGAGGCAATGGAATTACTCCATCTCTCGCCAGCGACCGCCAACAGCGAGCGCGAACTCAACGAATGGAGCGGCCTTTGTGGACAGCAATAGTCCAAACGGAACAGGCAACTCATTATGCAGTGCGCCCCAGGTTCCCCGACAACTTGGGGAAGGACCGGTTTCGCAGGGTGGTTTCAAGAAATCGTAGCCGCCGACGGCAGTCGGCGCTAACACTCC
>JBAXTC010000535.1:0-5637 GCA_037130375.1 Verrucomicrobiota bacterium
CGGAGAGTTGGCTTGGCCGACTTGTCCGCCGGTGAGCGCCAACCTCATTTTGACGCGGCGTGGGGCAGGTCTCCGACCTGCCGGTCCACGGAGTCGGAGACTCCGTGCAGGCCCACATCCTCCGACCAAAAGGTCCGCCCCACGTTGCTCCTCAAAGTGAGACTTCCCCGAATTTTGTACGCGCATTGCGCCCATGAACCGATCAGGTTCATGGGCAGAATTGCTGCGAGTTTTGCTTGCCACACCCGCCCGAACTAATACATTTTGAACAATGCGAGCTGCTGTTACAGCTTATGTCCGGTATGAACTGACGTTTGTTGGCATGACGGCTGGCTCAAGATCCGACCCGTGTAAAGCTTGCTATGAATGAGAGATCGAATACGCCGGAAACCCAAGAGCCCCATGCTTCCGCTGACTTTGCTGCCTGGCGAAAGTCCAAGATAAACAAATCCGACCTCCTCCGAGGGGCTGCGGGTTTTACCTTGATCGAATTGCTGGTGGTCATTGCGATTATCGCCATCCTGGCGGCGCTGCTGCTGCCGGCCTTGGCCAAGGCCAAGCAGAAGGCCGTACGCATCCAATGCACCAACAACATGAAACAGCTAGGTCTGGCTATGCACATGTACGCTGGCGATTGGGGAGACTCGATGCCGGCGCCGAACTGGAATTCACCCTGGACGCCACCCTGGGGCAAAGGCTGGCTTTACGACGGTACGCGCGGCTCGGTGCCAAACCTGCTTGTCGCGCCCTACAATATTAACCCGCGGGCGGCCTACGAGGGGGGGCAGTTTTGGGAATATCTCAAGTCCATGGCGGTCTATCGCTGCCCGTTGGACACCACCAACTCGATTTACTGGAAACAACGGGACAACAAACTATCCACCTACGTCATGACCGGAGCCGTCTGCAGTTTTGGCAACACCGCCCTCGCCGCCAAGCCGCATAAGCTCGCCCGGTTCAAACCGGTTGCCTACGTGATGTGGGAGCCGGATGACCTGCCTCCGTACACGATAAACACTTACAACGATGGCAGCAGCATGCCGGACCTCAACGAGGGCCCCAGCAAACGCCATGTCTCAGGCTGCATCTTGCTGGGCTTTTCCGGACATGCGGAGTTTTACAAGTTCACCGCATTCCAGAAACAGCAGTTGCTCCGTCCGGGCCTGCTCTGGTGCGATCCAGCCAGCCGAACCGGCGACGGCACTTAGCGTTGGACCGAGGCATCGAGTCCGCATCACGAAATTCCCAGCCCATGAAACACCCATTCGTCCTCTTGGTGGCCTTGGCGGCCTTGGCGGCCGGTTGCAGCAAGAGTCCATCCTCCATCGGCGGCAAGTCCAAGGTCTTCGATAGCGCATCCGCGGCGGTTAGAGAATCCTGGACCCAGGCGGTGGCTTGCGCCAAAACCAACGACTACGCCGGAGCCACAGTTCTGATGATGGGGCTGCGCAAAGAAGAGTTGACGCCTGAGCAATTGGCAACCGTGGATGCCTCGCTTAAGACCTTGACGGAGGCTATGTATGAGGCGGCGGGCCGCGGCGACCCGGTCGCGCAGAAAGCAATCGAGGAGTTGAAAAAACGACCGCGCCGTTAGGTGCCAGCGCCTTGAAGCCGGCTGAAAGGACGATGCGCAGGCCGCTCTTGAGAGTTCATGATGGGTGGTTGATGGCCAAAGACTTGCATCAACGTTTGCTGGCGTGCAGCACGGTCAGACCGACCATTTCGTCGTTTTCGTAGCGCACAAGGATGTCGTCGTCGGTCATCTCGCTATCGGTGGCGTGGCTGGGCTTCTTGAAGTTGATGTAAAGCACGTCGGCATCAGCGTCGTAAGATGACCACAGGTAACCGTGTGGCGACCGTCTGACAGCAGGCATCATCTTCAAAAAATCGTTGATTTCGGCTACGGCCATAATTGTTTTCTCCGGTTAAGCGAGGCTTCGCGGCGCGTCAAAAACGCGGTGATGACAAAGCCGTCGTCAACAGCTTCACGATACACGACCACAAGGATTTTGCCATCAGTTTGTTTCTTAAGCGCGAGCAGTTCGCCCTCGCCACCGGTCAAAATCCGTTCCGGCTCGGAAACGGCTTCGAGAACGTCCCATTTGAAACCGGCGAGCTCGGTGTGTTCCTCGGTAATGTGCGACCACCGTTCATCCGTGAGGCGAATGACTGCGCCGTTCTTAGATGTCACGGTCTCGGTCATGGCTATTTAATTCTTCGCGGCTGCTGATCGTCCACCGACTCAATGCGCACGACGGTGCCGGCCCACTGGACATCGCCAGGAATCGTGACTATTCCCTGTTCCCTGTTCAATCATGGCGGTAATGCGTTACAATCACTTGTTCGAGTATCGCGCGACCACCGTGACTGTTCCGACATCGCCCGGCAATCGCACCCATTCGCCATCAAGCTGTTTCCAGGGCTTGCCATCGACGGTCACCGAAACCGGCCGACGCTCGTTGGGGTCGCGGAAGCGCAGGCGAATTCCTTTAGGCGGATTGCGTCGTGGACCTTCGAGTCGGGCAGTTATCTCATTTTCACCGCCGGTGTAGATTACGCTGGCGGGGCCGAAGTAGGTCGCGGTTCGTTCGATCCCGCATTTCAAGCCGTTATGCAGCCATTGGCGCGGGACAGCCTGGCCGACGAGCAGCATGTCGCCCTGCTCCCGGACAAACAGATAGCGCAGCCAGCCTGCGACATTGGATTCGTCGGAGCTTTTATAGTGGTCGCCCGTCCAGTCACCCAGGGCTGGCAGGGCGTGCTCCGTGTTCATGCGTTCGTCAGGGAAGTATTGGGCGGCTTGCGCGTTGAAGAGTGCGCGCAAGGCTTGCTTCACGTCGTCCCGATACAAATAGGGTTCGACATCCAGCAAGAGGCAGGCCTGCATGGACATGCCGCCGCGGCCAAACCAGTACTTGTCGAAGTCATCCAACAGGTAGCCGTATTGGTTTGAGATATAGCGGTTATCCTCGTAATCCTTGAGAATCCAATCGGCTTCCGGTGAGAGAGGGTCGAGCGCGCCCGTGATGAGCAGATGCAGCGAGCCTTCGAGCGTCTCGCAGATCCAGCCGAAGTCACGCCCGCGCCGATGGACCATGGACGGGATGTGCGGCACCGCCGTGCCGTCGCGCAAGCGCACCACCGGCGATCGGTCGGCCGCCTTGCGGAAGTTCGCCAGGAGATGCGCGTGATAGGCATCGGCCTCTTTGCGCACGCGCTGAGCTTCCGGATGTTTGATCTGGCCCAAAGCCCACGCCGCGGAGTCCAGGCCGCGCCAGGTGTAGCAACTGGTCGAAAGCCACGTCCACCAGTCGCCAATATCCTCGAGACTTCCTGCCGGCAGCAGGCCGCGCTCAAGCTCGTGGCGGTTGGCGGTGCGTTTGGTTTCATTGATGATCCAGTCTGCGCCCGCCACAATGCCTGGCGTCGCGCCGCGCAGCCACGCTTCGTCCCGCGTGAACCGATAGTGCTCGCCCAACATCCAGAGAATCCAACCGTGATGCTGGTTGTAGCCGCCCGCTTCGAGACCGCCGGCTCCGTAAAGAACTCCCTTCTTGGTGGAGAAATCCCCGGGCAACGCGGCCGTTCCCTGGTAGTGCACCCAGGCGTCCAAACATGCCTGCGCCTCCTTGTGATAACCGCGACGGTCGAGGTCCACGACCATCATGCAGGATTCGTTGCCGTAGGCGCCGTAACCAAACGAGCCAACGCGCGCAAAGCGACGTCCGGCGCTCTCAGGATCGCCCTCGCAGTTGATGAGCAAGTGGCCAGCGTGGGCGCGGTAAAACTCGTTGAGCATCGGCTCGGGCGTGATGAGCCGCGCACTTTCGTCCAGCCGCCGGCGCCAGTAACCGGCGATCTCGCTCTTTTGCTGGTCGAAATCCAATGCTGCCAATGCCGCCTGCTCGGACTTCTCGGTAAGGACGGTATAGGGAATCTTAACGATGACCGTCTTGCTTTCGCCGGGCGCAAGCCTCCAGCTCCAACTCAGAGTTTCCGCTTCGACGGACGGCGCCTTGTCGGCCAGCACCTGCGCGCGCGCGTTGTCACCGAGCCAGAGCATTCCCTTCTCGCCCGACCGAAGCGGTTTGACCACGTCCCCGCTCATGTAAGTCACGGGCATGGCAGCAACTTGTGGCGAATCGGTGATGTTGGTGAAGACAAACTTCGCCAGAAACACCGTGAGTCTGTCCGCCGCGGGAACCGGACCGCCTGCTTTCGCGCCATCAAGTTCAGTGGCGTAAGCGGTCTGAGAGATGCGCACACCGTTGGTCTCCCAGAGAGTGTAACCGATGGGCAGGCAGGCTTCTTCGATGGTGCGGAAGACCGGCGCCGCAGGCGGTTGAAAACGGAACCGCACCGGCGGAGTTTCGAGAGCCAGCCGGGGCGTTTCCTTACCCGGGCGCCACTTCAAGAAGTGGTCATTGGAGCGAAACCGCACGGCACCGTCGGCATCGAGCTGGAATCGCTGCCGTCCGCTATCGAGTCCCAGCGGCAGGTAGATGTGGGATTTCTTCGGCGGCATCCCTTCCCAGGCGGAGCGCCAGCTTTGTTCCGGCATTTCCGCGACGCGGTCGTAAAGCGTCTTCCCGCCGGCGCTTCTCTGGGCGGCCGCCACTGCCGCAAAGTCGCGCGCGTCGCTTTCGGGCATCACGACCGCCTCAACGTGCGGCAGGAAGAGCGCGCCCTGCTTCAGATCGTCCACTGCAAAAGTAAAAACACTCGCGCCGTTCTGCACCTTCACCAGCGTTCTGTCGAAGGTGTTGGGGTCCGGGTTTGCGGCTGCCTGCAGCTTCAACCGGGAACCGCGGCTGGGAGCTTTCTCCGCGCTCTCAAGGCCACCGTTGAACACCTCGAAGCTGACCTTCCCCGCTGGCTCGGATTTCCATGCCAGGTTGACGATGCGCGATTCGAGCGTCGAATCGGTAAATGCCTCGAGGCGCTCGATCTTGGGCAATGGTGCCTCGGACGCCACACGGAGTTTCAACGTGTATCGAAATGATGCTGGATAGTCCTTCAATTTGGGAAACTCGCTGGCATTCACCGGCCGGAAGTTGAACGTGAGGGTATTGCCGTCGGCATGGATTTCGGCATCCGCCACGCGCCACTTGTAGGTGTACCAGTTGCCCAATTCCATCCAGCCGACAGAGCCGCCTCCCGGCTCACGGTCTTTGGGCAGATGTTGTTCGGGCCAGCGGCTGCCCCAGTATTCCAGCCTGATCTTCTCCGGCGCGGGCACCGCTTCGGCGAAATGCACGACCACCTGGTGAATCTCACGCGGATCCTCCCACATCACGCCGTTACCTTCGGGCAACGGAAGGCCAAAGGGCGCAGCGTCAAATGGCGCAGCCTCGAGCTTCAGGCCGAGGCTCGCGACGGCGCAGCCGAACAGCAACATGCGGGAACAGGGAAACAGGGTATGTATCTTCAGGCTCGATTTCATGGGTTGCAAGAACGACTTCTTAATAGCTCTGCGCGAGCGTGAAGTCGAGACCCTTTTGGGCCGGCTGGCTCGTCCAAGGTTTTCTAACCGCTGCCGCAAGGTTTGGGCTTTTCTTTCGTCCGCCTGGCTCTAAGCTTCCGCGCATTCGGATATGGGTTTGAAACTGTTCAATACGTTGTCCCGCTCGGTGCAGG
>JBAXTC010000536.1:0-5633 GCA_037130375.1 Verrucomicrobiota bacterium
GCGCACTTTTCCTCGATTATCGGAGTGTTAGCGCCGACTGCCGCCGGCGGCTACGGTTTCTTGAATCAGCCCTGCCTTCCCTGAGAAATCCGCATATTGAAGTTGACAGAAATCAGCGAAACCGTTAGATTAAATTCGAGTGGTTGAATTGTGTGCGACGATTCGACAAATGAAAGCTGGAACGGAAATACCAAGAGGATGGGCATCACCAGCATCGGCCTCGATAACGGAATTCGAGGTGGATTCTGCGGAGGAGGGGTTTATGTCTTTTTCACCAGCCCTTGTTCCGTTTATTTTCATTCCGGCTCCATAAGGACTCCCTATCGATGCTCAAAAATAAAAACGGCCAGGAACTCAAACACATGAACTTGCTAAAACGTCTATTCAGTCGTCATTCACAGCCGCCGAGCGCGCCGTCTCCATTCATCAGTTGGCCCGGGCAGTCCGGCAAGGAGTATCAATACGAGATTCTGGCCATCGACACCCCTTTCAAGGCGCTGCCGGGCAATTTCATCTATGCCAAACAATCCGAGGATGGCAATTGGATTCCGATCTACATTGCTCAAACTCGAGATTTGCACCAGCGGCTTGAGGGTCACATCTCGATGAATGACGCAATCGCGAACGGCGCGACGCATATCCATGTCCATTATTGCACCACGGGTCAGGCTGCCCGATGCACGGAGGAACGGGATCTGATTGACTGCTGGAAGCCGGTGTGCAATGACTGGACCGCAAACTGACCGGGTGGCGAGTGGTTTCTGACTGGTTCTCACGAGATCAGATTATGAAGTTATGAAGATTAGCTGGATGTTACTGTTACTGATGGTTTCGGCGCTTTGTCTGCAAGCGGCAGATGAACCTGTCTCGGAGGCGACCGCGAAGATCAATACTCCCGCGGCGAAGAAGGACGACGCCAAGAAGGAGGAGGCGAAGAATTCCGTTGCGACCATACCGGATGCGGCGCACAAACCGGTGCTGATCACCAACACCGTGACCATTGCTGGACGGCGGGTGAGCTACATCGCAGAAACCGCGATGCTGCCTCTGCTGAAACCGGACGGAACCGTCCGAGCCTCGGTTTTCTACATTGCCTATACCATGCAGGGCGAAACCAACATAGCGACGCGGCCGGTGACGTTTTGTTTCAACGGGGGGCCGGGTTCCTCGTCTGTCTGGCTGCACTTGGGCGCGCTGGGGCCAAGGCGCGTCAAAATGAATGAGGACGGAACTCTGCCGAAGCCGCCGTTCAGCCTGGTGGACAACGATTACGCAGTGTTGGACGCCACCGACCTGGTGTTCATTGACCCGGTAGCCACGGGCTACAGTCGGCCGGCGAAGGATGAGAAGTCCGATCAGTTTTTCGGCCAGTCGGGTGATATTGAATCGGTCGGCGATTTTATCCGGCTCTGGACGACGCGCCATCAGCGTTGGCTGTCGCCGAAATATCTGTGTGGCGAGAGCTACGGAGTGTTTCGCGCGGCGGGGCTGGCGGAATACCTCGCCTCCCGCTACGGCATGTATCTCAACGGTCTGATACTGGTGTCGGGAGTGCTGGATTTTGCCACGCTCAACGAAGGGCGCGGGAGCGATTTGGCGGCGCTGGTTTTCCTGCCCGCATATACGGCAACCGCTCATTATCACAAGAAACTGCCGCCTGACCTCCAGTCGGATCTGAAAAAGGCGATGGCCGAAGCGCGGGACTTCATGAAGACGGAGTATCTTTCGGCGTTGGTGCAAGGCGCGGCGCTGCCGGCGGCGGAACGGGCCAGGGTGGTGGCGAAGTTGGCGCGGCTAACGGGGCTGCCGGCGCAGGTGATCGAGGACCATGACTTGCGGGTGAGCAGCGGCATCTTTCGCAAAATGCTGTTGCACGACCAGGGGCTGGTTCTCGGACGGTATGACGCGCGCATTATCGGTCGTGACGCCGACCCAGCGGCGCCGACGCCGCGTTTCGATCCCTCCTTCGCGGCAACGTACGGCCCATTTTCCGCGACCATGAACGCTTATGTGCGTGGAGAACTGAAGTTTGAGGATGATTTGCCCTATGAGATAGTGACCGGGGTTGGGCCGTGGAATTACGACAGCCGGAATAGTTTTCCGAGCGTGTCTGGCCATCTCGCGTCGGTGATCAGGGAAAACCCGCACCTGCGGGTCTTGGTGCTCGGGGGCCTGCGCGACCTGGCCTGCCCGATCGACGGCATTCGCAACAGCGTGGACCATCTGCAAATCGACTCGGCTTATCGGGGCAACATCAGCTTCGCGGAATTCGACTCGGGCCACATGATGTATGTCAACCTGCCGGACTTGAAGAAGCTGCAAGAGGTGTTGGAGACTTTCATCCGGCAGTAGGCGGGGTGGCGGTTGAAATCAGTCTCCTCGCGCTCTTCGATCGGAAGCTGTTATTGCACTGAAAGATGCCAGAACATAGCGACAAATCGAATGAGTCCCCGGACATCAGAGTGTTCATCCGCGATGCGCACGGAAGGTATCTTGCGCAGGACGCCAACGGCTTGTTCTTTACCGAAGACCGTTTCGTGGCAATCGTCCTCAATTACCAGGGCGACCATGTCCCCAAACAGATCGAGGCGATTCGGCAGGCGCACGGCATAGAACTGGTGGCGGACCCGGTGCCCCTCGAAGAGATTTATGAGATGTGCGACCAGTGCAGAGAACTGTTTATCCCCTTCATGACGTTTTTTGACGGCAAGCGGTTTCTTTGCCCGGATTGCGGCAAACGTGGTGCAACCCGCTCGGCTCACTGAATGGAGAAGGTGGCTTACGAACTCACGGTGGCCGAGGCACGATTGACGGTCAGGGGTCGGCGTTCCCCCGACAGGGATTCCGTCCGATGAACATCCAGTCACACCTCTACCAACGGCCTTTCCCACGCCACAACCCCGGAGCGTTAGTTTCCTCCGCGCACGCGATAGAAGCCACTGTTGGTGTCCAGAGGCACCGTTGCACTGGTCGTGGGGTTCGTCAGCACGGGCTGCCAGCTCTCATTGGTCAGGAGCCCTGTCTTCCGCTCGACGATAAATGCGGGCGCACCACCCGTCCAGGAGAGAGAAAGATTCGTGCCCACATAGGTGGGGGCCAGCAACCATAACGGCGACGTTGGCGCATTCACCTTCGTGACCGTCAATACCACATCATTGTTGCCGCTGCCCCCGCCATAGTTTATCTGCAACTCCACCAACCCGCTCCGCAATGCGGCCCCGTTCGTGAGGCCCTTGAACGTCCCGAGCACCGGCTCGGTCCCGTCGTTGTTGATGATAATAAAGCTGGTTCCAACAGCCGGGGTGAAGCCCACTGACACATAAAGGCCCGAGTTCCCGAGGCTGACGGCGCCGCGGACTCGCAACTGGTCATAGCCGCTGCCGACGGTGGCACCGTTTAACTCGACATCAAATTTGGAAGAGCTACTGAAGGTGACATTGCTGCAAGTCAGGAGGCCAGGACTACCCCCGGGTGCCAGCCGGCCACCCGACAGGGCAATGTCTCCCACGGTCCCCCTCCCGCCCAGTATTCCCTGGGCACTGACCGTCACGTCGCTTAAGGGTTGGAAGGCATCCACCAGTAAGGTTCCACCGGCGACGGTGGTGGAACCCGAGTAAGTATTGGTTCGACTCCCCAGCAGCAAGATGCCCGTGCCTTCTTTGGTCAGGTTGCCATTGCCACTGATCATGCCGGTGAACTTGGTGCTCGCATTGTTGCCGCCCACCGAGAACAGCGAGTTCTCCAACACCACGGCACCAGAACCGGTCAGGGAACCGATCGATTCGGCCCGGCTCACCAGGTTCGACAGGCGCAGGACGCCTGAGCCGTTAATCGTCACCTGGGCAGTGTCGCTAATCTGCGCGCGATTATAGACGCGCACCTCCGCTCCGTCTTCGATCACCAGGTCGCCCGGCACGGCATCCAAGCCGCCAGTTTTGGCCAACTCCAGAGTGCCTTCCATCACCACGCAAGAACTGCTGAAAGTATTCGTGGCGTTGCCGGCGAGCCGAACCTTGCCTGTACCGGTCTTGAAGAACCCGCCACTCCCGTAAACTGAACCACCCAGGGTAAAAGTAGCGCCGCTGGCTGCATCTACGATGGAGTTGTTTTGTAGATACACATCTCCCCACCAGGCACTGCTCCCGGTTCCCTGGAAGATACCGGTGCTAGCTATGGTCAAATCCTCGTTCGAAACAGTCACGCTCTCAAGTCGCAAGTTCGCACCGGCTGTTAGGAGGGTCCCCCGGTTGCTGTTGCCCAGGGCATGAGGATTCGCGACAATGACCCAACCGCCGGCCACGAGGAAATGACTCTCGAACGTGTTGCTGCCACCCAGCCGCAATGTCCCACTCCAATCCTTGTAAAGTATGGCGTTTGTCGCACCATCAATCACTGCTGGAACATCGAGTAGAGCCGAACTGGCGACAGTCAAGTAATGGAAAGCGTTGGGATAGAGCGGGTTGGCAAAGTTCAAGTTACCAGAAATGACTGACGCTTCAGCGCCTGGACTGACGGTGATGTCGCTAACCACCGTCAGCGTGCCGCTACCAGTGAGCACACTCCCGCCTTTCATTTCCAAAGATCCGATGGTATCGGAATTGTCATTGAGGTTCAACGTGCCCGACGGGTACACCTCGACGGCCGACGTATCGGCAATCTGGTGACTCCGGTACAGCAAAACCAGACTTGCCACAGGGTTGGTGCTGGTGCCAATTAGCAGGTTGCCGGGGACGGCAACGACTCCAACGCCGTTGGCATCGTAGCGATTGAGTCCCAACAGCCCACCCGAGACTGAAACTAGCCCATGAAACGAGTTCAAGCCTCCACCACTCATAATGAGCGAGCCAGTATCCTCCTTGTCAATGCGGAACGGTCTCGAGCCGGTGTAAACAATTGCGCCCCGAAGCTCAACGGTTCCTGCATTATGCACCCCCATTTTGACCGGATTGGGCGTAAGCCAAAAGTTGTCCCGGAAGATAATATCGCCGAGCAACGTAAGCTGGGAGCCGTGTTCGTCAGCACCGACCCAAAAATACGGCATCTCGGGATCAAAAACATGTGGGTAAATATCAAAGGCGAGCGTGCTGTTGGTGGTCGCCGCGTATTGCGCTCGAATCCAGTTGACCGCGATGGGATTGCCACTCAAGTAGAAGCCATAGTACTTCAGCGACAAAGAGTTCCACAAAGTGGCAGGATAACCTGCCGCAATCGGGAGGTTGTTCACGGCTATGGTTCGGTCGGTTATGTAAGTGCCAAATTGGAGCTGACACCACATTGTCTCAGCTCGAACACCACCATGAGGAACTGAGTCGTAATGCCAGTTTACCGGCATATTCCAGTAGGGCGAAGAACCAACACCGTCCACGCGTGAACATGCACCTGTGCGTGGAGGATGCAGGGTGAAAGAATCCAGCCTGCAAGCACAACACAACAAGACAGTATTCGCCGGGCCGATGCTTTGGAATCGGTTGGTTTCAAAAACGGTTTCATGCTTTTGCCTTTTGTTCTCACTAATAGAATCCATCCATACCGAGCCGCTGGACCTAATGCAAGCGCGATATTCTCGCCCCGCTTGAACGGTGCGCATCTTAGATTTTTCGGAGCGAGGACAGGGGCGCAAGACAGAATTGGTC
>JBAXTC010000537.1:0-5632 GCA_037130375.1 Verrucomicrobiota bacterium
TAGTTTATGGAGCCGATGTCTCCGCCGTAACCCCGTTCTTGTCATTCACCGAATACTTACATGCGGGACGCAGGAAGTATTTCTACATGAGCTAGTTACAACGAGTCTGAACAGTTAGGACGCGGATTTTGAGCGACGCACGAAAAGCGAACCTCGCGCCAATGGCTCCCCCGGATGTTCTGTTGCCGGGTGCTTATGCGAGGATTTGTGCCACGCATCCACAACTTGACACTCGCCGCCGGGATTTCGGAGTATGAAAGACAATGCAATCGTCCCCAGAGACCAAGGGGCCAGCCCAACGTGTGGCTGTCTCCCCCGCGCAACCGGACACTGCTCCTGATTCCGTCACGTTTTATCACTGGCTGGTTGTCATCTTTGCCTCTTGCGGATGGTTGTTTGACTGCATGGGGCAGCGAATCTTTGTCCTCTCGCGCGAGCCGGCGCTGAGAGAATTGCTGGGCGCCACCGCCTCAGACGGCACTGTAAAATACTGGGGCGGCATTGCCACACTCCTCATGATGGTCGGGTGGGCCACCGGAGGCATCCTCTTCGGCATGATGAGCGACCATTACGGCCGGGTCAAGGCGATGGTCAGCACGTTGCTCGCCTATACCATTTTCTCCGGCCTATCGGGTTTCGCACGCACGGGAGTGGAGTTTCTGATCTATCGTTTTCTGTTCGGACTCGGGGTGGGCGGAATGTTCGGCGCGGCCACGACGCTGGTGGCTGAGAGCGTGCCCCGGCGGTTCCGCGCCATCGCGCTCGGTTCGATGCAGGCGCTGTCCGCGTGCGGCAATATGATAGCCTCCGGCCTTAGTCTGAGGATTACCCCAGGCCTGGAGAACTTCTGGGGCCATTACAGCGGATGGCAGGTGCTCTCCTTCGTGAGTGTCTTTCCCGCCATCCTCGCAGTGCCGATGCTGCTCATCCTGAAGGAACCGCAACCCTGGATCAAAGCCAAAGCGGAAGCGGCGACCGGTGGCGCCGACAAATCGGTCGGCTCGTTTGCTGACCTGTTCCGCCACCCGCGCTGGCGTCGCAGCACACTGGTCGGCGTCTGCCTGGGTCTCGCCGGCATGGTGGGCTTGTGGGGAATTGCGTTCTTTTCGCCGGAATTGATCACCACAGCCTTCAAGAACCGACCCTTGCAGATCGAGGAAATCCTCAAGCCGGCTGAACTATGCGCCGCCTTGAAATCCCCGGCCAACCCGGCCATCGCCCACCTGAGAGCCAAGCTGTCGCCCGACGTCATCCAACTCGTGGAACACCTTGGCACCGGCCAGGAAGTTCCCCCCGCCACCATCCAAGCGCTGGTGCAAGACCTCAACCGCCTCATCCAGCAGGAAAATCTTCATAACGAAGACGCTTTTCAATCCGTGGACCTCAAGAAACGCACCAAGAATCTGATCCAACTGGTGCAGAAAAACGGTGAACTGCAGAATATCATCTCTCTCAACCGCCAACTGGTGGAACAGCTCTTCCCAGGCGCCTTGCGCGAACTCCAGAAGACCATCGACAAGACTCGCAGCCGGGGCACGCTTTACCAGGACGTGGGCTCGCTGCTGGGGATGTTTGCGTTCACCTTCGCCGCCTCGTATTTCAACCGCCGCACCGCCTTCCTCGGGTCGTTTGTTCTCTGCCTCTGCTCGGTCTCTTATGTCTTCTATTCCTTGAAGACGGCGGCGGACGTGCTTTGGATGCTCCCGCTGATGGGCTTTGCGACGCTGTCCTGTTTTGCGGGCTACTCGATTTATTTCCCGGAAATCTTCCCCACGCGGCTGCGCGGCACCGGGGTGGGGTTCTGCTACAACACCGTCCGATACTTGGCCGCCCCGTTCCCATTCATGCTGGGCTGGCTGAGCACGCTCATGCCCTTCCGCACGGTCGGCGTAATCATGTCCTCGATCTACCTCGTCGGCATCGTTGCGTTGATCTGGGCGCCGGAGACTAAGGGACAACCGTTGCCGGAGGACTGAGAACAAGCGAGAAGCAAGGCAAACTGGCCGCCGCGGCCGGCCTGGCGGTGAAACCCTGACCGGCGTCCCCTTTCTGAAGGGGGGCCTGCCTCGTCAGGCTCTGGCCGCTTCGATGAAGGCCCGCACATTCTCCGTAGTCACACCCGGCGGCATTCCGCCGGCGCAGGAGAGGATGAGTCTTGATTTGTCCGGCGTGCCGGCCAGGAGCTGCTTCACCGCGGCGCGAACATCCGCGGGCGAGCCTTTGGCCAGAATGTCGCGTGGGGGAATGTTGCCGAGGATGGCGAGGTGGTTGCGCGAAAGCTGACGCAGTTCCTGGAGGGTATTGAAAATGCCGGGGTTGTAGAGGTTGATGCCGATCTCGGGATAAAGGCCGATGGATTTCTCGCACTTGGCATCGTTGTGAAAGAATTTCACGGAGACATCGCAGGCGTAAAGCTCCTTGAAATAGGGCAACCCGAATTCTCTGAAGTCGTCTTCGCCGACAAAGCCGACGATGTCGTCCAGTATGAAGATGCCGTCAATGGTGGGAAAGGTCTCCCGCTGGAGTTGGTGCCAGTGCTTGAGGAAATTCGTGATGATGCGCAACAGCTTGTGGGCTTTGTCCGGGTCCGTTTTAAGGGACATCAGGAACTCGGTGGTGCCCATCAGGAACGTCGCGACGTTCAGCGGGCCGCGCGAGATCGAGAAACGAATCTTGTGGCCCATCGCCTCGATCCTCGGACGCATCCCCCTGAGGCGATTGAGCATAAACGGCAACAGACCGTCGGTGGCCGGGTTCGGTTCGATGAGATCGTCGATTTGTGCGGCCTCGCGGATGATTTTGTCAGCGAAGGGAAATTCGTTTCTATGAAAAACGCACTTGGCGCCGAATGCGGACGGCTCGGTACACATGCCGAACTCAGACCAGAACCCGGGAAGGAAAATGACTTCCGGGAACGTCTCGATCGCTTTGCGATTGGCCTCAAACCAAAGTTCCTCGCGCGTGAAGTAATCGAGGATGTCGCTGCCGAACCAGTTCGGCAGCCACGGGCAATCAATGATGAACCCGATGGGCGGGCGCGGAAGGGCATTGCCCGCGATGACAGCGAGCAGTTCGTGCCATTGGTGATCTGTCACTGGCGCGCTGCCTGGTTAAATGAGTTGCATGGGTGCAACGCCGCCGGCGGGCGGCGCCCAGGCAATTCATGCAGCGGTTTGCACTGGCGGGCGCGCTAAAAGCGCTTGGTCAAAGTAATGTTCACCATGTTCCCCTGCGGCCGGGCGTAGGACTCGATCTCATAGACATAGCGGATGGAGGTGATCAGGCCGAGCTTGGGGCACACCATGCTGATTTCCGGGCCAAGGCCCACGACCCACGGCATGGCCCCCGAAGCGCCCCAACCGGTCGATTTGGTCGTTTGCACCTGGTAGTAGCCGACCAGACCGACGTCAATCGTCTTTCGGAAAGTCTTGGCGATGCCCCATTCCATCGTCAGGTACTGGCCAGGGGTGATGTCGGTGTCAGAGTTCTCCTGATTGAACTCATAGCGGTTGAGCAACGACAAGGACCATGTCTTTGCTTCGTCAGGATACCACGTGGCCCCGGCGGTCAACATCTGCGTCCAGAAACCTTTCCCGGGCGATACGGGGTCAGTCGGACTATAATCTCCGGACGGAGCCCAGAAGGCGTAGCCGACGGCGATGTCAAATTGCTTCGGATGCCACGAGATTGTGATGGGCTCAACACAGATGTCGCCCAGGCCAAATTTGTAGCCGTTGAAGCCGCCAGCCTTAAGTTGCTGATACGGGAGCGGCAACAGCACATCCGCACCGTAGAAGCCGCCGAGGATTTTAAAGTCGGAGATATAGATGAAACGCGGCACTTGAACATAGGCGAAGATGTCGAAATTGGGCGGGCCGGCCTTGAAATTGTCGGACCAGTAGAAATAGTTGTAGTCACGGACATAAAAACCGGGCGGCGGCAGCGAGGCACCCTTAATGCCTTCAACACCTTGGGGATAATGGGTTTGCGCCTGGCCGACGCCAGGCAACACGACCAAGCCCGCGAGCAGCAGGCCGCCGATGGATTTAATTATTTCAGTTCCAGTGGTTTTCATTGTTTCTTTTGGTGCTTTTTCGTTGGGTGGTTTGACCTATATATCCTGCATTTTGCCGGTCTGATAGGTTTCGTAAGCGCTGAGGTCGAGCAGTCCGTGGCCGGAGAGATTGAAGAGCAGGACGCGCTTGCGACCCTCTTCGCGCGCCTTGATCGCTTCCGCGGCAACCGCCGCAATCGCGTGCGCCGATTCCGGGGCGGGCACAATCCCCTCCGTCTGCGCAAAGAGGGTCGCCTGCTCGAATACTTTGGTTTGATGGTAAGCCTCCGCCTCGATCAAACCCAGCTTGAGAGCGTGGCTGACCATGGGCGACATGCCGTGGTAACGCAGCCCGCCCGCGTGAATGGAGGGCGGCATGAAATTATGACCGAGGGTGTACATCATCAGCAACGGCGTGGTCTCGGCAGTGTCGCCGAAGTCATACCGCAGCTCGCCCTTGGTCAGCGTAGGGCACGCGGAAGGCTCGACGCCGACAAGCCGGTATTTCTTCTTCTCGGTGATCTTCTTGCCAAGGAACGGGAAGGCTAACCCGGCGAAATTGCTCCCGCCGCCGCAGCAGGCAAAAATAGAGTCCGGCTCTTCGCCGGCCATTTCCATTTGTTTCATGGCCTCCTGGCCGATGACTGTCTGGTGGAGGCAAACGTGATTGAGCACGCTGCCCAGCGAATACTTGGTATGCGGATGTTTGACGGTGTCCTCGATGGCTTCGCTGATGGCGATGCCCAGGCTGCCGGGACAGTGCGGGTCTTCCGCAAGCAACTTGCGTCCATACTCCGTCTGGTCGCTGGGGCTGGGATGAACCGTCGCACCCCAGGTATGCATCAGCATCCGCCGATACGGCTTATGCTGATAGCTCACCTTGACCATGTAAATGTTGCACTCCAGACCGAACAACTTGCAGGCGAGGGCGAGGGATGCGCCCCATTGCCCCGCGCCGGTTTCCGTCGCCAGCCGCTTGGTGCCAGCCTGCTTATTGAAATAGGCCTGCGCAACCGAGGTGTTGACCTTGTGGCTGCCGGCAGGGCTTATCCCTTCGTATTTGTAGTAAATATGGGCGGGCGTTTGCAGGGCTTTCTCGAAGCGCACCGCGCGCAACAACGGCGTGGGACGCCACAGAGCGTATATGTCGCGAACGGGTTCCGGAATTTCGATCCAGCGCTCCGGACTCATTTCCTGCTGCACAAGGTTTTCCGGAAATATCGCCAGCAACGCCTCGGGCGGAATCGGCTGCTTGGTGCCGGGGTGCAGCGGCGGCGGCAGCGGCTCGGGAAAATCGGCAAGCAGGTTGTACCAGGTCTTCGGAATGTCAGATTGTGTCAGATCAAAACGTGTTTGCATGGCCAGTTCAGTTTCAGATTAATCGCAATGAACCCGCCAAGACTAAAAGTCGCGCTGACCCAAGTCACGAAAAAAGTTTATGCAAAAAACTTCGGCCAAAAATGCGGCTCACTGGCATAAAATCCGGCAGCCTGAACTGTCAAGACGACCACGAGGCCGTCCCTCTCAGGGTGGTTTCAAGAAATCGTAGCCGCCGACGGCAGTCGGCGCTAACACTCC
>JBAXTC010000538.1:0-5629 GCA_037130375.1 Verrucomicrobiota bacterium
TTTTCGGATTTCGGATTTCGGTTTTCGGATTTCAGATTTCGGATTTCAGACTTCGGTCTTCGGTCTTCGGATTTCAGATTTCGGATTTCAGATTTCGGTTTTCGGATTTCAATAAATCTTACCTCACTCGCCGCCGCCGCCGTCAACGTGCCAGTCTTATCAAACACAATGGCATCAACCTGCGCCATTCGTTCGAGCACAAGGCCGTTTTTCAGGAACACCTGAATCCTGGCCAGCAAACGCTGGGCGGTGCCCAACGTAAACGGCGCTGCCAGCGCCAGGGCGCAAGGGCAGGCGACGATTAGCACGGAGGTGAAGGCTTTGACGGCTCGTGCCGGATTGCGGGAAGCAAACCAGAACAGCGCCGCGCCGACCGCCACGGCGATGACAATCAAGGTGAAGCGGCGGCTGTAACGGTTGGTAAGCGTGTTGAGAGTAGGTCGGCGGTCTTTCTGGAAGACCTCATGGTTCCAGAGCGAAGTCAGGTAGCCTTGCGAGACGGGCTTAATGGTTTCGATTTCGACGGCGCCGCCGATTTGCCGGCCGCCGGCGTAGAGATAAGAGTTGGCCTCTTTCGCCACCGGTTCGGCCTCGCCGGTGACGAAGCTGTAGTCAATGAGTGCCGGCCCGCTCACCAGCCGAGCGTCTGCGGGGATCAACTCACCATTGCGCAGAAGCAACCGATCACCCACGCACAGGTTGGAAAGCGCGACGCTCTCCTCGCCCACAGCGGTTTTCCTCACCACCGAAAGTGGAAAAAAGCACTTGTAGTCGCGGTCGAACGCGATGCGGTCGTGGGTGATCTGCTGAAAAACGCGTCCGCAGAGCAACAGGAAGACCAGCCCGGCCAGAGAGTCCAGATAGCCCTCGCCGCGACCGGAGACGATTTCGACCGCGCTTTGGGTGTAGAGCGCGCCCAACCCGAGAGCGATGGGGACATCCAGCGTGAGCATGCGTTGCCGCAGCGCCAGCAGGGCCGAGCGCCAATAATCCGATGCGCTGTAGAACACTACCGGCGCGGCCAGAGCAAGGCTCAGATACCCGAAGAGACTCTTGAATAGCGGCGCGCTGAGGCTATCGAGGCCGAGGTAAGCCGGGAGACTGAACAGCATGATGTTGCCGAAGGCGAACCCGGCAATGCCCACCTGAAGCCAACGCCGTTTTCGTTCTGGGTCGCGTTCTTGCTTTTCCAACTCATTCAAGGTCAGCACGGGCTCGTAACCCATCGCCGCCAGCAGGGCGACCAACTCGCTCAGCAGAATCTTGGATGGCGCGAAACTGATGGCGACCTCGCGCCTCGGGAAATTGACCTGGGACCGCCCGATGCCGGGATTGAGTTTGAACAGGTTTTCCAGCAGCCAGACGCAGGCCACGCAGTGAATCGAGGGAACCTGGAAGGTGACACGGCTGACCTTGCCATCAGTGAAATCGAGCAAGCGTTGTTGCAGGCCGGGTTCGTCGAGGTAGTCCCACTGCTTGCGCCGCGCTTCTCGCCGGACCCGCACGCCGGGATGGCGGCTGAGATCGTAGAATTGGCCCAGTCCGCTTTCGGCCAGCAGATCGTGGACGAAAAGGCAGCCCTGGCAGCAAAACGCTTTGTTGTCTTTGACCAGGCTGGGATCGTTGCACGGTTGGCCACAGTGGAAACACGGCGCCGATTTTTGGGGCTTGGCGGGAGTATCAAGTCTCGCGCCGGCCAGGGCTGGCTCTGGCGAATCCGCCAAACCGCGTTCAAAAAATGCGCTCACGCGTCTATCTGTGATTCTCAGGGCTTGTCAACGATCTCAGGTGCTGGTCCGTCAACCAACGCCAGCGTCAGCGAACCGCTGGCGATGAGATTGCCGCCAACCGTGGCTTCAACCTGAAACCGAAAGAGGCCACTGAAATTCCTGTCGCTGGCCGCGCGGAGCCGGAGCACGTCTCCCGGGATGGCGGGGCGGGTGTATTTGATGGCGGTGGTGGCGAGAAAGAACATCTTCGGGCGGATGGGGGCCTGTGGTGCGAGAAGCTTGTCGCTTAAGCCCAACAGCAAGCCGCTGGTCTGGGCCAGCGCTTCGGCGACGAGAACCCCTGGCATGATGGGCCGGTCTGGGAAATGACCCGCGAATTGCGGTTCATCGGGGCGCAAGGTCCGTTCCGCCAGGATGGACTTGCCGGGGTCCAATTCCATCACGCGGTCCACGAAGAGGAACGGGGGCCGATGTGGCAGTATCGGCAGGATTTCGTCCAGCGTGAACAAAGGTTTGGCGTTCATGGTGCGGAGCCGGTGATCACCAACGAGGGACCATCCACCTTCCAAACCGGCACGAAATGAAACCACTGGTCGGCATGTTGGCGAATTTCGGGTTCGAAGGCCGAGAGGATGCTCTGGATGAACTGGCGGCGGGCTTCACGGTTGCCGAGCGCCTGGCGGTCGTATTGGAACTCTGGCAGAATCTTCGCTGCGTAACCGTTGTGCTGACGCACCACGGTCACGCCCAAGACTGCGCAGCCCGAGGCCCGCGCCAATTCCGCCGCAGCGGCCGACGCCCGGAACGGGCGCCCGAAAAGTTCCACCGTCACCGCCTTCGCTTCGGGCGGCCGGTCAACGAGCAACGCAACCGTCGCGCCGGCCTGCAGCCGTTTGATAACCTCGATAAACTCAAACCCGTCACCTCCGATGACCAATGTCTCGATCTTCCAGCGCGCGCGCGCAGCCTGGCGCATTTCGGTGAGGCCCTGGCCCGGCTCGGCTTGAGTCAGGACAAGCAATGGGTAGCCACGCTGCGCCAGCAACGCTCCGCCGATTTCCCAGTTGCCAAGGTGCGGCGTGACCAGCAGAACGCCGTTGCCGCGATGGTGGGCCTCTTCCAGGATGCTCCAATCGACGCCTGCCGTGAACCACGAGAACACAGCGGTGCCGCTCTCGAAACGCCACAGCTCGAGCATCTTCACGGCGAATTGACGGAAGAGCGCGTGAGCGGTTTTTCTTGCGGCAGCCTCGTTATCCTGGAGCGCGGGCAGGAGATTGCTGATGACGACCTTGCGCCGCACAAGGTGAATCCGGTAATAGATTTCGGCGACCAGCAGGCATATCTGTCTGAGAACGAAGCCGGGCAGGATTCGAACGCCCCCCTTGCCGAAGCGCCAGAGCCACGCACGGTAGAAAGACGAGGGGCTCACGGCGTGAGGAAGCCCTCGACAGATTCTCCGGAGCTGCTGTTTTCCAGCCGCCAGCCGCCGTCGGGTTTCCGCTCGAATTTCAAGCCCGCCGGAAGGGAATCCCCGTCAAGAGCGGTGCGGAGGTAAAGCCAGGCGAAGCGGGTGGTCGGTTTGTGGCGGCCGCCGAAACGCATCCGGTTCCCCGGGAACTCAATCAGCCAATTGGTTCGGGTCGTCTGCGCGACGAGCAACGTCAGCGGGGTTTTGGCAAACTGAATGAGGCAGCATCCGCTGTCGTTGCTGGCCATCACGATGTCGCCGCCCAGTTCAGGGAATCCGCGGCGCGGCCGCCACAGCGCCTGGCCTTCCTGCACGCGCCAGCCAGGTCCGCTCGTGGTGAAGAGTTGCGACCCACTCGGCGTCTGGCAGCCTGAGGAAAGCAGCACGGCGATCAGCAATGCCACCCAAAGCACCCGAGTGCCGGCAAGAGAAAAACCACAGATGAACACAGATAAACGCGGATTCTGCCGGCCGAACTCACGTCCGGGAGGGCCTTGGTCCATGGCACTGTCCTGTGAGCAGGTTGTCACCGTCGAAAGGAGGCATTTCGGGCAATTCTTAGCCGCGTTCATCCGTGTGGTTGTATCTCGCTCCACCTCGCCAGCAGCCAAAGCAAATCTGACAGGCGATTCAGATAGACGATAATCTCGGCGTTCTGGAGTTGGGTATCTTCCTGCAATAGGCATGTGAGCCGTTCCGCCCGGCGGCAGACGGTGCGCGCGACATCCAGGGCTGCGGAAGGCACACTCGATCCCGGCGTGGCCCAGCCTTTGAAGTAGCCCTTGGCCGCCTCGATGTCCTTGATCAATCGCTCCAGCCCGCCCGTCATGCCCGGCGTCACCAGCGAATAGCCCTCCTTCACAAAGCGTGGCAAGTCCTCGACGGCTGTCGCCAGCTCGCCCATGAGCACCACCAAATCCTTCTGAATCGTCAGAAGGTGGTCCCGCACGAAATCCGACTTGGCCGCAGCCCGAGCCACTCCGATGGCCGCATTGAGTTCATCCACTGTGCCGTAGGTCTCCACCCGCGGATGGCATTTTGATACCCGCCGGCCGTACATCAAGACCGTCGTCCCCAAATCTCCCGTCTTGGTAACGATGCTCATTTACATCTCGACCTGCCGTTTGTACGCCAGCACTCCCTCGACAAGCGCCTTGGCCATCTTTTGCCGATACGCCGAATTAAATATCCTGCGCCCTTCCGCCGGATGCGACATGAACCCCGCCTCGATCAGCGTCGCCGGCATCGCAGCGTCGCGCAACACGGCAAACCGCGCCCGGCGCAGCCCGCGGTCCTCGGTTCCCAGATTCCGCATCACCGCCTTCTGCATCTGGTAAGCGAGGAGAAGATTCTTCTCGTTGTACCGGTTGCCAGGGAACGATTTTGCGCCACCGCCCTCCCCTTGTGCATTGGTCGAGGGCGCGCCCGCTGGTGTGAGGCAATAAACCTCCGCGCCCTGGACCGAATCGCGCGAGCCGTCCGCCGAATTAAAATGCAGGCTGACAAACAAATCCGCGTTTCGCCGTTTGGCCACGTCCGGCCTGGTCGGCAGCTCGACGAACGTGTCCGTGGTCCGCGTCAAGACCACTTTCAATCCGGCGCGAATCAGTTGTTGGCGGACTTCCTGCGCGAGCAGCAGCGTATAGCTCTTTTCCTGGTTCGACCCGGTCTGATTGCCAGGGTCTTTGCCGCCATGACCCGGATCGAGGCAGACAGTCTTGATCTTGATTCCCCGGCGGGCCTTGGACGGCGACACAATCGGGAGCAAGGATGTTCGCAGGTCTATTTGAGACAGATAGACGTTCCCGTTGTGAAGCAGGACCGGGAACAGGAGCCACACCTCGATCCCGTTGATTTGCGTTTCGCGGTGGTCCACCGTCAGCGTGAGTTTGGATAGGCGATTGCTCAATTGGAGAGATTCGTCCTTCTTGAGCCAACGCAAGTCGAAGCTGTTGGTTTTGGCCCAATCGGCCAGCCGCACGTATTCCAGACCGGAAATCCGCAGCGCCTCCGCCGGATGCGGTGCGTTCGGCACAGACGCGGCCCGCAACGCCAAGGCCAGCGTGACGAGCAGGAACGACGTGACTGCGAATCTCATGCCCTCGAAATCTGCACGTCCGGAAGCTTGAATTCAAGCAAAGAGCCGCACTGCAGCCTGCTTACTTTTGGTTCCCAGGCAGTTAATCCAAAGCGCTTGCCCCAAAACCTCTCAAATGACGCATTCCTCCAACGCAAACTGAATCAGTGACGCCGGCTGGAAGCCGTTCCCCGGGCAACAACTGGCAAGCCTCCTGGACTCCTCCAGCAGAGCCGGAAGAGTCCGTGCCGAACAGAAATCAAGCCGTGACTCAGCGGCTGTGTTCGCGACGATCACCACGGTCGCCACGGTCGCCACGGTCGCGACCGCCGGAGCGAGGCGGACGATCTT